>CAZAAF010000191.1:0-2144 GCA_964482575.1 uncultured Verrucomicrobiota bacterium
TGGCGGGCTACGTTGGCAGCGCCAACAGCGCCCGACGCTGGCTGGCTGGCGTGGAAAAGAAGGCGGCCCGGTGGATGCGCGCCGTGACGGAATCCCGCCGCCCGACGTTGCATTGCACCCCGCGGGTGGTCGTGTTGATCAACCTCATGGCACCCTACCGGGTGCCGTTGTTCAACGCGCTCGACGCGCATCACGACATGGAAACGCAGGTCTGGACGGTAGCGGCGGCCGAGGACCGACAATGGAAGGTCGCCGAGGCGACGATGGAGTTTCCCCACCGCACGTTGCGCGGCGCCACGTTTCAACTGCCCGGTCAGGCACTGGGGGACCGGCGTTTTGTACACGTCAACACCGATTTGCTGGCCAGCCTGTGGCGGGAACAGCCGGATGTCGTCGTCGCCGCCGAGTTTGGCCCGTCCAGCCTGCAGGCGGCGCTGTATTGCGCCGCCACCGGCGCCGCGCTGGTGTCGTGGAGCGAGACCACGCCACAGTTCGAACAGTATATGGATACGATCCAACGGGCCACACGCCGCTGGTTGTTGCGCCGGGCCGGCGCGTGCATCGCCACCAGCAGCGCATCGCGCGAGAAGTATTTGCACTACGGCGCAAAACCCGGGGACGTTTTCATCTCGATTCAAACGACCGACGTGGCGACGATCCAGACACGCTGCCGCGAGCAACGGCCCGCCCGGGACCGGCAGCGGCGGGCCTGGGGCTGGTCGGATTCGGACGTGGTAGCGCTGTTCATTGGCAATTTCGTCAAACTGAAAGGGCTGGACGCCCTGCTCAACGCCTTCGCGACCGCCAGCCGGCAGGCGCCGCAATTGCGCCTGGCGCTCGTCGGCAGTGGTGACGAAGAAGCGGCCCTGAAACAGCAGGCCCAAGAGCTGGGAATCGCTCCGCGTGTGCACTGGATGCCATTTTGCCAGCAACCGGAACTCTGGGACGTGTACGGGTGTGGCGACCTGTTTGTGCTGCCGTCACGGCGCGACACCTTCGGCGTGGTCGTGACCGAGGCGATGGCGGCGGGGTTGCCGGTCCTGTGCTCGCGTCATGCCGGCGCCTCCGCCGATCTCGTGGCGAACGACCGGAACGGGTGGATCATTGACCCGGATCAGCCGGAGGAACTCGCGACACGGCTGGTGGCGCTGGCGAACGACGCCCGTCTGCGAGTGACCATGGGCGCCGACTCGCTGGAACGCGTGCAGATCGCGGATCCTGCCGTGGCTGCCGGGGCCTTTTATCGCGCCATCCTGCACGCCCTGTCGTCTGCCAGACCGGATCGGCACCAACTGTAAACCGAGGTTGCAAACTCCGTCCAATCATCATACAACGCAGGCGGATTGGACGGAGCCGCCCGCGTGATTTCGAGGGCCCGGGTCATCAACGGAAAGATCAGGCAAGTCATCCAGTGAAGCGCGACAACACACTACTGCTGATCGAACCGCCGTTTTACCGCCTGTACAAGGACACCTACGCCTTGGAGGTCTATCCCCTCTCGCTCGGGTATCTGGCGGCCGTGGCGCGACGGGATACCGACTGGAATGTCTGCGTCTATAACGCCGACTTCAAGGCCGGGGCCGAAATCATCCAGGTCGGTTACGTCTCGGGCGAAGGCTATGCCCGCTACCGGGAGAACATCCAGGGCCGGTTGACCGCGCCGGTCTGGGATGAAATCCGCGCCACCATCCGCGAGTGCCGGCCGTCGGTCATCGGCATCACCTCCAAATCGCAGAACTTCGCGGCCGTCAAGATTATCGCCACGCTCGCCAAGGAAATCGACCCGTCCTGCGTGGTGGTCGTCGGGGGACCGCACCCCACGCTGGTGCGGGAACAAACCCTCGAGTGCCCGGCGATTGATGTTGCGGTCTTTGGGGAAGGCGAAGCCACGCTGGTCGAACTGCTTCAACGTCTCGCCGCCGGCGAGTCGCTCGCGTGCGGCGCGGATTTCCCGCAGCAGCCCGAATATGGGGCGATCGTTCTCTTTTCGGCTCAAGCTCGCCGGAGCCTGTCCACCGGTTGTGCCGGACATACTATTGACATACATCGCCGGCAACCGGACGTCAATCGCCCGGCCCCGCGGCCCCCTGCCGCGTCTTGTAGCGCACGCGCCCACGCGTGCCGCGTCGAGGCCAACCTCGACG
>CAZAAF010000191.1:2154-5286 GCA_964482575.1 uncultured Verrucomicrobiota bacterium
TCGCGGGCAACGGGCCCCGACCCTTCATCGAAAACCTCGATGCCCTGCCCTTTCCCCACACTGCCGCCCCGCAGGTGTTGAAGGATTACGCCCACTACCCCGTCTCCGCTTTCAAGAGCGTGTTCGCCATTCGCGGTTGTCCTTATCACTGCACGTTCTGCGGCTCGCGCTACTTGTGGGGTCGCAAGGTCCGTTTCCGCTCCCCGGAAAACGTCGCCCTCGAGATTCAGTCGCTCCAGAAGAAGGGCCTGAACCTCATCCGCTTCGACGATGACACGTTCGGGGTGAACAAAAAATACATCCAGTCGCTCTGCGAGACGCTGGAGCAACGCTGCCCCGGCATCCGGTGGAGTTCGGAACTTCACGTCAAGTTGGTGAACGAAACCACCATGCGGCAGATGAAGCGGGCCGGATGCTATTCCATCCAACTCGGCATCGAGTCGGGGGACAACGACATCCTCAAGGCGATCCAGAAGAACATCACCATCGAGGAGGCGCTGGAGGCGTGCCGGTTGATCCGGCGGCTGGGCATGGAATTGCAGACGTTCTTCATGATCGGCTTCCCGCAGGAGACCGAGGAGACCCTCGCCCACACGCGCGAGGTAATCCGGAAGATCCGGAGCGACGCGGTGGCCTACAGCATCTTTACGCCCTACCCGGGCACGGAGTTGTTCGCGCTCTGCCAGACGAACCGGACGATTCCCGCCGACTTCGACCTGTCGCTGTACAACCACCAGAGTCCGGCCAATTATTTCTGTCCGGCAATTCCCCCGGCCCGTTTCCGCCAGTTGGCCGCGGAGGTCGAGCGGATGGTGGATCGCAAGAACAACTTGGCCCGGTTGAGGGGACTGTTCTCCCTGACCACGCTTCGGAAGATCAAGGACGGCGGCCTCCAGCGTTCCTCCGCCAAGGCGCTGTCGCTGCTCCGCTACTATCTAAAGCGTTCGGCTGGCCGGCCGGGGAAGCCGTCCGCGTAAGCCACGACAGCGGTTTTATTGTGGTGCGCCGGCGGGCGAGGTGGAATAACATGCCGGTATTATCAACGTCAACGCCACCACTCGCACCCGGACCGGTCTGAGGATGGCCCCGGTCCTCCCGGAGGCCGGGAGGGTGGCGTGTGCGCACGGCCGCCGCGGAGGGTCCCGGTTGTGAAAATCCTCCAGTTGCACAATCACTACCGCATCCCCGGGGGCGAAGACGCCGTCGTCCGGCGGGAGCGGACGCTGCTGGAAGAACACGGCCACACCGTGATCGCCTTGGAGCGAAGCAACGCCGAGACCGCAGGCTGGCCGGCGTGGAAACAGGCGCGATGGCTGTCGCAGTCGTTCTTTTCGATCGAGTCCTACCGGCGGGTGCGCGACCTCTGCCGGCGCGAGCGCCCGGACGTGGCGCACGTGCACAACGTTTTTTTCCTCCTGTCGCCGTCGGTCTATTACGCGCTGGATCACGAGGGCGTGCCGATCGTCCAGACCTGCCACAATTTCCGGTTCCTGTGCGCCAACGCCCTGTTCTACGTCGGGGGCCAGGTTTGCGAGCGCTGCAAGGGCGGCAACTACACCCACGCCGTCCTCCACCGCTGTTACCGGGACAGCCGGGTGCAGAGCTTGATGATGGCCGCCACGCTGGCGTGGCACCGGTACGCCGGCCGCTGGTGGGACCGCATCGACGCCTTCATCGCGCTGAGCGAATTCTCCCGCCAGAAACTGATCGAGGGCGGGCTGCCGAAGGACCGCCTCTTCCTGAAACCGAATTTCCTGCATGCCAAGCGGATCCCCTTGTTTGGCGGCGAGGATTACGCCGTCGTCATGGGCCGGTTGCAGGAGGAAAAGGACGTGCAGACGGCCATCGAGGCCTTCCAACACCTGACCGATCTCCGGCTGCTGGTGCTGGGCGACGGCCCCCTGCTGGAACCGTTGAAGGCGCTCACCCAACGGCTCGGCCTGCACCATGTCGAGTTTCGCGGTTTCGTCAGCGGCGAGGAACGATTCGACATCCTGCGCCGTGCCAAACTGCTGATCCTGCCGTCGCGTTGTTACGAGAACTTTTCCGTCTCGGTGCTGGAGGCGTACGCCATGGGCAAGCCGGTCGTCGCCTCGCGCATCGGGGCCATCGCCGAACTGGTCGAGGACGGCGTCACCGGCCTGCTCTTCGAACCGGGACAACCGGCCGATCTGGCGCAGAAAATCCGCCAGTTGGTCCACGATCCGGAACGCATCCTCCAGATGGGCTGGGCGGTGCATGCACGCTTCGAGGGCCGGTTCACGGCGGACACCAACTACCGGCTGTTGATGACCATCTACGCCGCCGCCCGCCGCCGTCGGGAGTCGCGGCCGTCCGCCCCCGCCGCGCCGCCGCCGACAGCAGGTTGAAACGGGCGGCCCCGGATTTTGGAAAACGAATGTCATGATGGATTGTCACTACGTTCTCGGTACGAAGGTGAGTCTGGTCCAGATCCCCGACATCCTGGCGGAAATGGAACGGTGGATCGGCGAAGCCCGCGGACGCGGGCCGGCCCGCTACGTCGCGCTGACAAACATCAATTGCGTGATGAGCGCCCGGCGCAACCCGGCGTACCGCCGCATTCTCAACCAAGCCAACCTCGCGGTCGCCGACGGCATGTCGCTGGTCTGGGTCACGCGTGCCCTCGGTGCGACCCAGATGCTCCGGCGCTGCTACGGGCCAGACCTGCTGCTGGCGTGTTGTGAATGCGCGCGGGACCGCGGCTGGCGGTTTTATTTTTACGGGGGCGCCTCCGGCGTGGCGGAGCACCTGGCGGAACTCCTGCGCACGCGGTTTCCCGGGCTGCAGATCGCCGGCGCGGAATCACCACCGTTCCGGCCGCTGACGCCGGAGGAGGACGCCGCCGCATGCGAGCGGATCAACGCCAGCGGCGCGGACATCCTGTGGGTCGGCCTCGGCTCGCCCAAACAGGACCTCTGGATGAGCGACCATGCCGCGCGCCTGCGCGTGCCGGCGCTGGTCGGCGTGGGCGCCGCATTCGACTTCTTCACCGGTCGCGTCCGGCAGGCACCGCGGTGGATGCGCGAGCACGGGCTGGAATGGCTTTTCCGCCTGGGGGCGGAGCCGCGCCGGCTCTGGCCGACGTAATGGGCGGCCAGCTGCAGGTGATAT
>CAZAAF010000191.1:5296-8277 GCA_964482575.1 uncultured Verrucomicrobiota bacterium
GTCTATAATCCGTGGTTTGTCGCGTGTTGGCTGCTGGAAATGGCCGGCCTGAAAAAGTTTCCCCGCGACTGACTTTCCGCTATGTTGTCCGGGACATGAAACGCGCGACTGTTGCCATTCTAAAAACCAAGCCGTCCACCGTGCTGGAGGACTACGTTCGGCTCGCCGAACTGGCGGGCCTGCGCACCGCCCTGGCACCGGGCAAGACCACGATCCTCAAGGACAACATCTCGTGGCACCTCCCCTTTCTCAGCGCCAACACCGCGCCGTGGCAACTGGAGGGTGCCATCCGCGCGCTGCAGGCGGCGGGGTTGAACGACCTTGTGGCCGTCCACAACAACACCGTCGTCACCGACCCGGATCGCGGGCAGAAACTCAACAAACTGGAACCTCTTTACCACCGCTACGGGATCACGGAGCGCTACAACTGCAAACCGAACGACCTGCAATGGACCGTCTATACGCCCAAGGCGCGAATGCGCGTGCTGCCACGCATCTTCCCCGACGGCATCGAGGTGCCGGAATTTTTCGCCGGCAAGAACATTGTCCACTTGCCGACGGTCAAGTGTCACATCTACACCACGACCACCGGCGCGATGAAGAACGCGTTCGGCGGCCTGCTCCACACGCGACGGCACTACACGCACTCCTGGATCCACGAGACGCTCGTGGACCTGCTCGCCATCCAGAAGGAACTGCATCCGGGCCTGTTCGCGTTCATGGACGGCACGATCTGCGGTAACGGCCCCGGCCCGCGCACGCTGATTCCCGTGGAGAAGGACTACATCCTCGCCAGCAGCGACCAGGTGGCTATTGACGCCGTCGCCGCGAAACTGATGGGCTTCGACCCGCTCCACATCGGCTACATCCGCATGGCGCACGACGACGGCCTGGGGTGCGGCGACCCGCGCGACATCGAGATCGCGGGCGAGGACATCTCGAACGTCAATTTTCACTTCCATGTCGGCAACAACTTCGCCAGCCGCGTTGGCAACCTGTGCTGGTTCGGTCCACTCAAGGGTCTCCAGAAACTCCTGTTCCACACCCCGCTGGTTTATCTGTTTGTGTTCGCCTCGTTTTTCTATCACGATCACATCTGGTGGCCGCTGAAGGGCCGGCGTATCCAGCAGACCCTGGGCACGACCAGCCAGTGGGCAAAATTGTTCGCCGAATACGAAGGGTCCACCCCTGATTAAAACGAAACATCTGAGACAGCCATGAATCGTGTTGGCATCGGTTACGACGTGCATCAATTCAAGGAAGGCCGCAAGCTCGTCATCGGCGGCGTCACCATCCCCCACGACAAGGGGCTCGACGGCCACAGCGACGCCGACGTGCTCGCGCACGCCATCGCCGACGCCCTCCTGGGCGCCGTCGGCGAGGCCGACATCGGCAAGCATTTCCCCGTCAACGATCCCCGCTGGGACGGCATCGACTCGATGATCATCCTGGAGAACGTCGCCAAAATCGTCCGGCGCGACGGGGCCAACATCGTCAACATCGACTCCACCATCATCGCCCAGGAGCCGAAGATGGCGCCGCACATCGCGGCCATGAAGACGCGCATCGCCGAGGCGCTGTATGTCCGGCCCTACCAGATCGGCATCAAGGCCACCACCAACGAACACATGGGCTTCATCGGCCGCGGCGAAGGCATCGCCGCTATGGCCGTCTGCAGCGTCCTCGCCGCCGGCGCCGGCAAGTCCACGCGTGTCAAGCTGGAGCCGTGAAGCCAGGTGAGCTGGGTGATTGGTAATTGGTAACTGGAGAAAACAATCCAAGGAAAGCCCCACTGCCAACTGCGAATCACCCAATTGCCAATTACGAATTACCAATCACCGATTACCGGCTACCAATTACCCGTTACCAGTCACCCATCCCCATGTCCCTGCAATTCTTCAACACCCTCTCTCACCGTTTGGAAGAGTTCCGCCCGCTCGACCCGGCCGGCCGTCACGTCGGCCTCTACACCTGCGGACCGACGGTCTATGACTTCGCCCATATCGGTAATTTCCGATCGTTCGCCTTCGAGGACCTCACCCGCCGGTATCTCGCCTACAAGGGCTATGACGTCGTCCACGTCATGAACATCACCGACGTCGAGGACAAAATCATCCGCAAGGTGCGCGAGACGGGCGAGCCGCTGGCGCAACTGACCGGCCGTTTTTCGACCGCGTTCCTCGACGATTGCCGCACGCTGAACCTGCTGCCCCCGCATCATGTCCCGCGCGCCACCGGCCACATCCCGGAGATGCTCGCCCTCATCGGCAAGCTGATGGACAAGGGCGTCGCCTACCAGGCCCCGGACAAGTCGGTCTATTTCTCCATCGCCAAGTTCGCCCGCTACGGCCAGCTCAAGAAAATCGACGCGGACCAGATGCGCCCCGGCGAACGCGTGAAGCTCGACGAGTACGAAAAGGAATCGCTGGGCGATTTCGCGCTCTGGAAGGCCTGGGACCCGGCGGATGGCGACATCGGCTGGGACTCGCCCTGGGGCCGCGGCCGGCCCGGCTGGCACATCGAGTGCAGCGCGATGAGCACGAAATACCTCGGCGAGAGCTTCGACCTCCATTGCGGCGGCGAAGACCTCGTCTTCCCGCACCACGAGGACGAGATCGCCCAGAGCGAGGCGGCCAGCGGCAAGCCCTTCGTCCGCGTCTGGCTGCATTGCGCCTACCTGCTGGTCAACGGCCAGAAGATGAGCAAGCGGTTCGGGAATTTCTTCACCCTCCGCGACCTGCTCGCCAAGGGATTCACCGGGCGCGAACTTCGCTACACGCTGATCGCCGAACACTACCGCCGCCAGCTCAATTTCACGTTCGAGGGCATCGAGGCCGCACGCGCCTCGCTGGCGCGCATCGACGAGTTCCTGATCAAACTCCGGGACGTGGCCGGCAGCACGCCGGCCGCCGCCGCCCCCCCCCCCCCCCCGCGGGCGACGGGGGTTGGGGGCGCGCGCGGCGCCGCCCCGGACAAACGCC
>CAZAAF010000192.1:0-8269 GCA_964482575.1 uncultured Verrucomicrobiota bacterium
ATGCTCTCGATCTTCTGTGAGGATCTCGACGATTCGCGCGCCCTGTTTGTGAACAATCGTCAGACGCGCGTTGAAACGCACCGTGACACCCGCCTCCTTCACCAGGTCGTTGAAAACCTGTTCCGCCTGATGCGGTTCGATGGCGTAGGCGCCGCCCGTGGCCGGGCCACCTCCCTTGCTCACAAAAGGCTGGTCCCAGGCGAGCTTGACGCCGGCGGTGGCCGCGAGCCGCGTGAAGTATTCCCGGGCGATGCCGCCGACCGACCGCGGATCGCCGATATCTACCGCGCTGAGTCCGCCGGCCGTCATGCCGCCCAGATGCCGGCCCGGCTCGGCGATCACGGCGCGTTTGCCCATGCGCGCAGCCTGCACCGCCGCCGCGACGCCGCCGGACGTGCCGCCATAGATGCAGATGTCAGCCTCGAGGACCTTCTCAGTCGTCCCCGCTTGAACGCCGCACGGGCCGGCAACCGTCGCGACGATGAGGAGCGTGATGAGGATGCGAACGATGACCTGAAGATGGTTCGTGTTCATGGGTGCGTGACACAAGTTTCCAGGATCGCGCATGGACGGCGAACCACCTGTGCTGGACGGGGGTGAATCCGTCCGGCCAGCCAATCATGGATTTTCGAGCGTACGACGCGAAGTGATCATTCCGCCGCCGGCACGCGGTGCCGCCTACCTGGCGCGGACCTTCGCGACAACCTCCAGCGCCGCCTTGCAGCGATTGGTGATGTCATCCCACTTGCCGGCGACGAGATCGTCCTTCTTGGCAATCCACGTGCCGCCGACGGCGACGACGGTGTTGATCTTCAAATAGGCCTCAAGATTGGAGGGGCTCACGCCGCCGGTGGGCATGAACTTCACCCCGGTATGCTTGTAGGGGCCCGAAAGCGCCTCGACCGTGGCCACGCCGCCGAACGCGCCGGCGGGGAAGAACTTCAACAGCTTGCAACCGATGGACAACGCCAGCTCGATGTCGCTGGGCGTGGCGATGCCGGGAACGAACGGCAGGCCGATGGCCTGCGCCTGCCTCACGATCTGGGGATTCAATCCCGGCGCGACGGCAAAGGCCGCGCCGCTGGCCTTGGCCGCCTCGAGGTTGGCGGTGGTCAGCACCGTGCCGGCGCCGATGAGCATCTCGGGTCGCTCCTCTGAAATCTTGCGAATCACATCCGCCGCCGCCGCGGTGCGGAAGGTGACCTCAATGACCGGCAGCCCGCCTTCCAGCAGGGCGTCCGCCAGCGGGAGGGCGGCTTCGACGTTCTCGATGGCAATCACCGGCACAATGCCGGCCTGGGCGATTTTTTTCAAAATGGTTTCGGGTGACATGGAATGATTTCTTGTTGGCAGATTTCCTAACCGAAATGCGCACCCAAGTCGAACGCATTTTGGAGAGGACACGGTTGGTGAAATTTACATTCGTTTCTGTTTCCGTTTTGGCCGGAGTTGGCTACACTCGCGGCCGTGAACACAACGGAGGTTCACCGCGAATCGGAGTGACAACCTTTAGACGGCATGCTTTTCCACACCTGGCCATTTTTGCTTTTCCTGCTGGTTGTGTTGCCGGTCTTCTACGCGTTGGGAAAAACCCGCCTCTGGTTGGTGTGGATGCTCGCCGCGTCGTATGTCTTCTACGGCTGGTGGAATCCCTGGTATCTGGCCCTCGTTCTCTACACCACGACGCTCGTGTATTTCGTCGTGACGATGATGGACCGCTGTCCCGCTGAAGAACCGTCTGGCGACGTGATGGGGCGGTTGATGCGGCTGCGGTTCGACGACCGGATGACGAAAGCCGCGTTCATCGGTTGCGCACTGGCGGCGGCGGGTCTGGCGGTGATGGCGCTGGGTGGACCGACGGCGCTGCGCCCGATGATGATCGCCCTGGGCGTGGTCGCGCTGCTCCTGGCGGCGGGCGCGCTGTTCAGCCACCGCGAGGTCTGGCTGTGGATCGGCGTCCTGAATACGCTCGCGCCGCTGCTGTTCTTCAAGTACGCGCGCTTCACGGCGGAAAACCTGAACGCGGTCCTGTCGTGGCTTCATCTGCCAGCGACGCTGGCGGACCCCGCGACCCTCATGCCGTCCGGGTGCGCCTACCTGTTGCCCATCGGCATCTCGTTTTTCACCTTCCAGTCGCTGGGCTATGTCATTGATGTGTATCTGGGCAAGACGGAGCGCGAACGGAATTTCCTCCGGTTCGCCAATTTCGCCTGTTTCTTCCCGGTCCTGATGTCCGGGCCGATCGAGCGTGCCGGACACCTGCTGCCGCAGTTCCAGCGGTTCCCCGGCGTGCGTCTTCAGAATTTCACCGATGGCGCGTCCCTCATCCTCTCCGGCCTGTTCAAGAAGCTGGTGCTGGCCAACTATCTCGCCCTCTACGTGGACCGCGTGTATGAAAACCCGCAGGCGTTCGGGGCGCCGGCGCTGCTGCTGGCCACCGTGACGTTTGCCTGGCAGCTCTATTTCGATTTCAGCGGCTACACCGACATGGCGCGCGGCGTGGGCCGGTTCCTGGGGATCGACCTGATGCTGAATTTCAATCATCCGTATCTCGCGACGGGCATCGGCGATTTCTGGCGGTGCTGGCACATCTCCTTCTCGCGATGGATTCTCGATTACATTTTCATGCCGCTCCAGATGCAGTGGCGCGAAGCGCGCGCGTTCGGCACGGCGGCGGCCCTGGTGGTCACGTTCCTGGTCTCCGGCATCTGGCACGGCGCGGCGTGGACGTTCATCATCTGGGGGGCATTGCACGGCCTGGGCCTGGCGCTCACCTACGAACTGGAACGCTCCGCGTTCTACCGCAAACGCGTGCCCGCGCCCGTCAAGCAGGTCGGCGTGTTCGCCTTCATCTGTTTCACGTGGATTTTCTTCCGGGCGAATACGCTGCCCGATGCCTTCCTGATCGTCCGACGCATTTTCACCGCGGCCTGGGAGAACCCGCAGGTTCCCGGCCTGATGCTGGCGCTGGTGGCACTGGTGTGGGTTTACCACGCCGTGGTTGAATCGAAGTTCCGCAGCGCGCTGCAGGTCCCGGTCGTCCGCGTCGGCATGGCGGTGCTCATGGCGCTGACCTTGTTCCTGTGCGCGTCGGGCGGCGGGGCATTTTTCTATTTCCAGTTCTGACATGGCCAACGCATCCACAACTTCAAAACCGTCCGGGGAGCCCTTCGGCAGCAACGAGGTGCGGTTGAACGCCCGCCAGTGGTTGCTGGCGCTCGCGTTGGTGGCGGGGGTGATGGTGTTGACTCCGCCGCTCTGGGAGCGCCTCGAACGGTTCGACACCGGCCCGGACTACCGGATTCCATACTCGCTCAGCAAGGACTACTGGCTCTATGGTCGCCGGCTCGCCGGGGTGTGCGACGCACGCCATGTCCTCCTGCTCGGCGATTCGGTGGTGTGGGGCGAATACGTGCTGCCGGACGGCACGCTGTCGCATTTCCTGAACCGGGAGGCGGGCGTGACGGACCGGTTCGTCAACGCCGGTGTGAACGGCCTGTTCCCGCTCGCGCTGGAGGGACTGATGGCGAGTCACGGCGGGGCGTTGCGCGGACAGAAGGTGATCCTCCACTGCAACGTGCTCTGGATGACCAGCCCGAAGGCTGACCTGAGTTCTGACGACGAGGATTCTTTCAATCATTCCCGCCTCGTGCCGCAGTTCTCGCCGCGTATTCCCTGCTACAAGGCGGACGCCAACGAGCGTCTGGGCGCGTGGGTGGAGCAACGGGTTCCGTTTGTCGCGTGGGTGAGCCATCTGCAAAACGCATATTTCGGACAGAAGGGGATTCTGAACTGGACTATGGAGAATGACGGCGTCAGCCCGCCCAACTGCCCGAATCTCTGGCGGAATCCGCTGTCGCCCATCACGATGGCGGTCCCGTCGGGTGTCCGCGATGACGCCAAACGCGGCCCGAAGAGCCGGCGGCACAAACCGTGGTTTGCCGGCGGTGCGACCAGGACCCGTTTCGAGTGGGTGCCGCTCGACGCCTCGATCCAGTGGGGCGCGTTCCGGCGGTTGGTGGGAACGCTGCGGGAGCGCGGCAACGATGTGCTGGTGGTGCTCGGGCCGTTCAACGAACATTTGATGGCCGACGAGAGCCGGCGCACCTACGAAAAGGTCCGGGCCGACATTGGACACTGGCTGGCGCAACAGCAAATCCCGCATGTGACGCCGGCGCTGCTGCCGAGCGAGTTGTACGCCGACGCCAGCCATCCGTTGACCGATGGCTACGCGCAGCTTGCAAAACAGATTCACGGGGACGAGATTTTCGGGAAGTGGTTGCAGGCACCATGAAACGTCGCCTCCATTTCATCCTGGTTCTTTTGGGGCTGTGCCTTCCCTGGGGTTCTCACAGCGACGCCGCCGGGAGTGCCGCCATGACGGGCTTTGTTTACAGCGACCTCTATCTGAAGCATGACACGGGCGAAGGGCATCCCGAGCGTTCCGAACGGCTCACCGCCATTGTGTCGAAGTTGAAACAAGACGGCTTGTTTGCCCGGCTCATCCCACTCCAGCCCGCGGCGGCCTCGCTCGACTGGGTCACGACCATTCATGCACCGGAGTACGTCGAGCGGGTCAAGCGGGAGTGCCGGGCGGGGATGGGGTACGTGGACACGCCCGATTCGCCGGCCTCGACGGCGTCGTATGAGGCGGCCCTGATGGCGGCGGGAGGCGTGCTCGCGGCCGTGGACGCCGTGATGGAGGGCCGGGTGCGGAATGCCTTCTGCGCCATACGGCCGCCGGGTCATCACGCGCTGAAGAATCGCGCGATGGGTTTCTGCCTGTTCAACAACGTGGCGATCGCCGCCCGTTACATCCAGCAGAAACACAAGCTCGCCAGAGTGTTGATCGTGGACTGGGATGTGCACCACGGCAACGGCACCCAGGCGGCGTTCAACGAGGACCCGACGGTGTTCTATTTTTCCGTCCACCAATCGCCGTTCTATCCGCATACCGGCGGCGCGGACGAGAAAGGGGCGGGGAAGGGGCTCGGCACCAAGCACACCGTCCGGCGGCCGCCCGGCCGCGGCGACGCGGACTACACGAAGGCGTTCGTGGAGAAGCTCGAACCGGCCGCCGCGGCGTTCAAGCCGGACTTTGTGCTGGTGTCCGCCGGTTTCGACGCAGCCGAGGGTGACTCGCTGGGCCGGATGAAGGTCACGCCGGAGGGGTACACGGCATTGACGCGCCTCGTCAGGGGCATCGCGGAGAAATACGGCAACGGCCGGCTCGTGTCGATGCTGGAGGGTGGGTACAACCTCGAGGCGCTGGCGGCGTCCGCCGCCGCCCACATCCGTGTCCTGATGGAACCGAAGGACTGATCGCCCCGCTCAGCCAAGCTTGCTTTCGATGCTCTTCAGAAGGTCGCCGACGTTCTTGAACGTCAGCAGTTCCTTCTGGGCAAAGCGGATGCCGAAACCCTGTTCCACCGCCAGGACCAGGTTCACGTGCGACAGCGAATCCCAGCCGTCCACGTCGTTCGCGGTCATCTCCGGCTGGATGTTGATCTCGACGTTGTCGAACACCGTCCGGAAGATGCCGTTCAGTTTTTCAAGGGTTGTCATAAGGTTGTCCTGCCTTCGTCAAATATCCAGCGTGCTGACATCGCCGGCGTCCTGTCCAAGATAACGCGCTTTCAGCACACGGCGCATGATTTTTCCGCTCTTGTTCTTGGGAATGCTGTCGAGAATCCGGAACTCCTGCGGCGTGGCCGTGGTGGAGACGCGGTTGGAAACGTGCAGCCGCAGCTTCAACTCGAGGTCGGCGTTCCACTCCACCCCTTTCCGCAACGCCACGAACGCCACCACCTTTTCCCAGAGCAGGTCGTCCGGCGCGCCGATCACGCCCGACTCGGCCACGCCTTCCACCTCCAGCAATGCGCTCTCGACTTCAAACGGGCTGACCAGATGCCCGGCGGTGTTGATGACATCGTCGCTCCGGCCCATGAACCAGTAGTAGCCCTCACTGTCGCGCCGGGCGGTGTCGCCGGTCCGGTACCAGCCGTGCTTGAACTTCTGCCGGTAAACGTCCTCGTGATGGAAATAGGAGACGAACATGGAATCCCATCCCGGTTGCAGGCAGAGGTTGCCCTGTTCGTTGTCCGCGAGCACCCGGCCGTCATCCGTGACGATGGCCGCCTCGATGCCGGGGAGCGGCCGGCCCATCGACCCGGGTTTGATCGCCAGGCCCGGCTGGTTGGTGATCAGGATCGAACCGGTCTCGGTCTGGAACCACGTGTCATAGATGTCCCGGCCGAGCACCTTGCGGCCCCAGAGGATCACCTCGGGGTTCAATGGTTCGCCCACGCTGAAGATATGCCGCAGCCGGTTGAGGTTGAACCGGGCGAACAGCGCCGGTTCCTCGCGCATCAACATCCGCAGCGCCGTCGGCGCCGTGTACCAGATCGTGACGCCCTGCTTCTCCAGGAGGTCGAACCACTTCGCCGCGTCGTACGCGCCACCGAAATGCACCTGCGTGACCCCGAGGCTCCATGGGCCGATGATGCCGTAGGAGGTGCCGGTGACCCAGCCGTGGTCGGCGGTGCACCAGTAGATGTCGTCGGGCCGGAGGTTGAGCACCTCCGCCGCCGTCCGGCTTTGCAGCAGCACGCTGCGATGGCGGTGTAACGCGCCCTTCGGCTTGCCGGTGGAACCCGACGTGTAATGCAGCACCGACGGCGTCTCGGCAGGCGTCAGCGGCGTCTCGAAATGATCCGGGCATTCCTTTGCGAGCGCGGGCAGACTCAGGATGTCGGGGGCTTGGTGCTCCGGGGCGTCCACGAGCAGGATGAACTTCAAGTCCGGCAGTTGGTCGCGGATGCGGAGGAGTTTCCTGAGATAACTCTTCCGGGTCAGGATGCCCTTGGCCTTGGCGTCGCCGAGGCGGTCGAGCAGCGCTTCCTCGCCGAAATTGGAGAACAGCATGCCGGTGATGAGGCGGCTCTTCAGAGCGCCCAGGAACGAGAAATAAACCTCGGGCATCTTGGGCAGGAAGATGAAGAACACATCGCCGGGGAGGAGGCCGAGATTCTGCATGACGTTGGCGAAGCGCGAACTCTCCCGTTCCAGGTCGCCGAAGGTGTACTCCGCCCGCTCGTCATGGGCACCGATCCAGCGCAGGGCGGTCTTGTCCGCAAGGCCGCGGTCGCATTGCAGCCGCGTGCAGAGGTGGCCGATGTTGTACTGGCCGTCCGTGATGGAAATTCCGGGTTGGGTTGTCATGGTTAATCCGTAAGCCCTCCTTCGACGCCCATGGTGGTCCGCAGCACCTCCAACGCGCGCCGCCGGATTTCATTGGCGAAGTCGAAGGACGCGTCGTCTCCCGCGGTCATCATGCGATACCCGGCCTGCTGTCGCGTCTCTTTCGCAATCCGGCGCAGTTCGCCCGTCGCCGCGTCCTGGTTGCTGGCGATCGTGCGCGTGTCGCGTCCCAGTTCCTTGACCTTGTCCACGCGCTTCGGGTCGGTGCTGCCGATCTGCACCTCGATCTGGTCGGTCAGCGCGTGGGCGGCGGCGGGCGTCCGCTCCGCGAGTTTCATCTTTTCATAGATCGCATCCAGTTCAGCGATCTGGTCGTCGAGTTCATCCACCAGCGCGGCGGTTGGCGGTTTGGCCGCCTTCGTCTTCGCACAGAATTCGCGGGTTCGCCGGCCCCACTGCATGTATTCCTCGATGCGATTCCGGACGGTGATGCAGAAGAGGTTCATCTTCTTGAACCGGCCGAGTATCTCCTCCTTCCGTTCCCGTTCCTTGTCGTCGTCGAAAATCTTCTCCACTTCGCCGGTCGTGTAACAGACGCCGGGATACCGGTCCCACGGCGGGCGTTTGACCTGCAGGTCCTCCGCCAGCGTGAACTCCGGCAGCTCCTCGAACGCCTCCGTCAGCACATCCATCACGCCGTATGTGTTCTTGGGACTCTTGCCGATCCGCTGGAACGGGTAGATCACCGCGAGACCGTTCGGGTCGTTCTTGACCTGCGGGTGGCGTTCATAGGCCGGGTTGCGGAGATAGACGTTCTCGCCTTCCAGGTGCGTCGGATAGGCAAACGTCCCGCGCATCGGGTGCCAGACCGTCCCACCTTTCTTGGGCGACACGCCGAATCCCTCCCACTCGCCATTCGCTTTCTTGATGATCACCTTCCACGAATCAATCCAACCGTGGTCCCGCCGGTAGTCCGCTCGCCACAGCGCCAGATAGTGGATTTGCCAGTCCAGTGTCACGTCCTTGACGGCGTTAATGTCGCCGATTTTTTTCTGGTGCCAGATCCCGG
>CAZAAF010000193.1:0-580 GCA_964482575.1 uncultured Verrucomicrobiota bacterium
GATGAAGATGCCCGCCGACTGCTTCGCCGCGTCGGTCAGGTGGCTGAACATGAGTGCGTTCACCAGCGGGATGGTGGCGCCGTACAGCACGCAGTAAAGCAGCATGGTCACAAACAACGGGACGAACTTCTTGGTGCGCGCGGCGAGGAAGAGCAGCAGGATGCCGACGCCGTGGCAGAACGCGAGGATGGAGCCGGTGTCGAAATACTTGTCCGCGAGCTGGCCGGCGAACATGGAGGAAATCGTGATGCCGATGGGCAGGGTCGCATAGATCCAGCCGGTTTGCTTGCCGGTCATCTGGAGCGGGCCGAGCAGCCGGGCCGCCAGCACGGGCATCCACGCACCCCATACGGCATATTCCATGAACATCAACGCGCTCAGTTGCAGGTACAGTATCGTGCTCATTCCTCGCTCCTTCTGGTTGTGGATGATTCCGTCCAGCCGCGCCCGTCCGGCGCGACGCATGACTTGCGGGCGAGGTTAGGCAACGCCACGCGGCGTGGCAAGGAGAAATCCAGTCGTCAAAACCGTAGTCGCGTCACTCCGTGACGCGAAATCGTCATCCATCATCGCGTCACGG
>CAZAAF010000193.1:590-8259 GCA_964482575.1 uncultured Verrucomicrobiota bacterium
AACCAATCAGCGCGTATCTTAGTGACGCGGCTACTATTCAGCCGCCGCGCTTTGATCTGGCAACCCGATTCCGAAACCGTATGATCGTCCGCCGTTCGTGGACAATGTCTACCGAGACCGCCAAGGCGACTGAATCATGAATAAGCGCATGCGTTTCATCCTCTCCGGACTTTGCTGGCTGGGAATCGTCGCGGCCATCCAGGCCGATGAACCGGCCCAGCCGGCCTTCGGTGTGACGTGCAATGTCGCCTGCCTCCCCAAGGAGGGCGCGCTCGGCAAGATCGAAATCACGTTCACCAACCAGTCCCAACGGGCCGTGGTGCTGGATACCGTGGCCATCCTCCACCCGGACATCTCCTATTCCGTCGCCAAGGACACGTCGTCCGCGTATGTCCCCGTGGGCATGACCGGTTTTCATTTCATCAACAAGCGGAGCCTGCGGATGCGCAACTACTCCAAGGCGGAGGAGATCCCGGGCGCACAGGTGTTGCCCGCCCGGGGCTCGCACCGGGTGCTGCTGGATTTGAAGGAGATCGTCCAGAAGGCGGAGGCCGGGAACCGGTTCGCCATGGAGGTCACCCTGACCAGCACGCTGCTCGGATACCAGGGCGAACCTTTCTCCGGTACGATGAATGCCACCGTGTTCACCTTCAAGGACGTGCAGATGACGGTGTCGGCCAACCAGCCGTAACCAGGGCGCGGAGGCTACGGCACGATGTTTTGACGGATCGTGGACGGCAGACCTGAGATGGCGTTGTGGCTGGTGATGACCGTGGGGGCGGGTCCCGAGTTGATGTGGCTGAGGGTGTAACTGTCGATGTTCACGGTGCCGCCGGTGATGTAAATGCCGCTGAGGGAACTGGCCGAGGCGCCGGTGGCCAGGAGGGAGGAGTTGTTGATGGTGACCACCCCGCTCATCGCGCCCGCGATTTCAATGCGTCCCGCAGCGCCGGCCGCGGAACTGGCGCTGAGGATGGAGTTGTTGATGAGGATGCTGGGTGCCTCCAGGCGGATCGTGCCCGCGGCGAAACTGCCCGCGGCGTCGGCAATCAGGTGGGCATGGGTCATCTGGATGAGCGAGGAGGCGGTCAGGTCGATGCGCCCGCCGCCGTAGTTGCCGCTGGCATCGAGCACCGCGGTCTTCTTCATCCGCGCCTCGGTCGCGTCGTAATATTCGTTGCCCGTGATCTCGATGGTGCCGGCGGGCAGCGCGCCCAGCACGGCAAGCGCCTCCTGGGCATTGAGCCGGACGTAGCCCGTGGTCGCCTCCAACTGGATGTGCCCCGGCACGTCGTCCTTGCCCTCGGCCCGGAGGTTGATGCTCTGAAAATAGGCCGGGCCCTGGGCCTGCACATCGGTGTTGTTGCCGAGGTACGTGCTGCGGGAGCCGTCGATGGCGACAAACCCGCCGTACCCATAAAGGCCGGAAGTATCCGTGGTGTTCGCGGTGATCCTGGAGTTGTTGATCGCGACATCGGCGGCCCCCAAATAAACCGTGCCGCCGTAAAGGCCGTCGGCGGTGATTCCACTGGACTTGATGTCCAGCAGGTTGGCGCCGATCAGCGAAGGATAGCCGCCATAGGCGATGATCTGGGATTGCTCGACCAGCATGTCGGTCAGGGACAGCACCGTGAACGTCCCCCCCAACGCCGACAGCGATGAATTGCCCACCACGGAATCGCGGATCAGCAGCCCGGGATTCTCATCCACCGCGATACTGTTGAATTCCACATTGAAGGGACTGGACAGCGTGCCGGGAAACTCCAGGTTGGCGCCGGTCACCGCGATTTGTCCCACGCACCCCAGCGAAATGTTGAAAGGCCGCCCGCTGCCCATGATGAACTGCGGGCTGCCGGTGATCTGGATGTCCCGCCGGCCCGTGACAAACTTGGCTTGATCGGTGCCCGAGTCCAGAAATCCCAGGACCTTCAAATCATCGTTCGATTGCGTGTAAATGAGCGCGCGGTCATGATCAATCACGTCGTTGCCGTCCAGCCGGACGGGCGGCGGTTTCGGATAACCAAAAATGCTCTCCCAGATGCTCAGCAGATAGATCCATGCCTCCAATCGGCCCGCATCGAACGAGGACAGCGCCAGCGGCTTCGCCTCCCGCATCAACACATCGGTGCCTTCGCCGAACATCACAAACGGCGTCATCTCGAGATCGCCGGAACGCAGGCGCGCCTGCTGCTGCTGTTTGGCCCGCTCGTTCTCCCCGCGATTGTTCGGCAACCCGCGACGCATCAACAATCCCGCCTCGATCCCCTTCAAGTGGACATCCACCGGCTTCGGCGTGATGCCCAGGATGTACATCTGCCCGGCGGTAATCAGCACGTTGTGAAACCGGATTTCGCCCGCCAGACAGATGACCTTCGGCGCGCTGCGGTAGGAAATGATGCCCGCCGTGCCCTCGATCGCCGCCGTCCCCGCGGGCGTGACGATCTTGCCGCCTCCGGCATGATGCGGCATGTCGAAGAGCAGCAGCCCCTTCTTCAGTTGGAACTCGCGCTTGTCGGGGTCGAACGTGAAGGTGGAATTCGAGCCGAGCCGCGTGATGGTCTTGTCCTCGAATTCCAGCTCCGCCTGAGACTTCAGGCCGGTGCGGACGATGTCATCGCCGCGCACCACATCGGAGGGCTTGGCGGGCCGCTCCGCCGTCTGGCCGGCGGTGTAGCGCACGTCGTTGTTGACCTGGGTGACCGTTGCGCGTCCCAGCGCCCCGGCCTCGCCGGTGCGTGGACAGCCCACGACCGCCGCCAGAACCGCCCATGCCAGAAGATGCCGTGGATTTCGCCGGAACATCATGAAACGTTTGTCGCCACCGCGAATGCGCATCGCCGCGCGTCATTGTTCCCCGAAGCCGCCACGTGTCGAGTCAAAACTGGGCAGGAGCACCGCGTTGGAAAAATGCCGTCTGCGACACGGGACACCGCCTTTCCCAAAAATCAAAACGCCTGCCGTTTTCCCATCGAGGCACGCCCCATCTTCAACCGCAGGACGCGGGTGACACAGCGGGGCATTTCCCTGGCGTGATGGGTGACGAAGATCAGCGTCGCGCCGGTCTGGGTCACCACGCGGTCCACCGTCTCGAGCACGGCGCCGCGATGCGCGGTATCGAGACCCTGGCACGGCTCGTCGAGGATCAACAACCGCGGCTTCTTCACCGCCGCGCGCGCGAGCAGGAGCATCCGCTGGTCGCCGAGGGAAAGCTCGCCGAAGGCGGCGCCAGCGTGTTCCGCCAACCCGAAGTCGCGCAGCCAGCGGCGGGCGATGGCGCGCTGGCGGGGCGTACAGTGCTGATGCAGGCCGATGCTGTTGAAGAAGCCGGAGCAGACCACGTCGAGACACGACCACGCGGTCGGGTAATGCTGGTGCAGTTCGGGCGAGAGCCAGCCGATCTTCTGGCGCGTGTGCCAGAGTGTCTGCGTGGAATGCGGCCGGGCACCAAACAACCGCAGATCGAGCGCGTAGGCCTGCGGGTTGTCGCCCTGAATGAGGCTCAGCAGCGTGGTCTTGCCGGAACCGTTCGGACCGAGCAACGCCCAGTGCTCGCCACGCCGCACGGTCCACGACACGTCATCGAGAATGCGGCGGTTGCCGCGCGGGAGGGTGACGTGGCGCAGCTCGATGAGAGGCGGGCTGTGGGGAAAGGAACGAATATGACGCAGGCGACGGATGCCCGGGTCCTTGGCTTTTGAACTTTGTTTCCCGGCGACCATTTGGAATCCCGCCGCCGCAAGCTGTCGTGCGAGCGGATGCCGCAACATTGCGCTCTTCGTCCCCTGTGCGATGACGCGGCGGTTTTTCACCAGCAACAGGTGCGTGGTCTCTGGCGGGACTTCATCGGGCCGGCTCGTGATGACCAGCGAGGGCATGCCGCTGCGCATCAGGCGCGCGATGACCGTGCGCAGCCGCCGGCGCGTAGCCACGTCGAGCCCGCCGAAGGGGTCGTCGAGCACGAGCAACCGCGGCGCGCGCAACAGGGTGCGGACGAGCAGCGTCTTCCGCTGTTCGCCATTGGAAAGATGGATGAGTTTCCGCCGCAGCAACGGCTCCACGCCCAGCCAGCGGACAAATCGTTGCCGGTGCCGGCGGAACTCGCGCGTCTCACCGCGACGCACACCGACCTCGAAGGGGTTGATCTCCTCGACGCCCGCCTGCGAGAGGAATTGCGCGACGGTGCGCCCGCCCTCACCGAGGCTGCCGTGCCAGCGCGACTGGTAGAAGGAGCTTTCCTGGAGAATCATCTCGCGCTGGACGTGCGCCGAGAGCCAGGCAAAATCGTTCTCGGGTGACCCTTCGAACCCATGGCGGATTTCGCCGCGCACGACCGGCACACGGCCGCACAGGGCAAGCGCGAGCAGGGACTTCCCGGAACCGTTGGGGCCGAGGATGGCCCATTGCTCCCCGCGCCGCCACGTCCAGCGCGTACCGGCAAACGCCAGCTGCCCGCCCTCGCGGATGGCGATGCGGTCGAGCGCAAGCAATTCGGCGGCGGCGGTCATCGGGAAGGTCCTGCCTCCACCTCCACGCTCCACGTGATCGGCGACTTCACATCGTCCACGCGCACGGAAAACTCCCACGGGAAACGCTCCACCTTCACCCGTTGCTCCGCGGCGTCGCCAACGCGATAGCGGAGCGTTGCGCTCTTGCAATCGTCGAGGCCGGCGACGAGATAGACATACAGGTCGCGCCACGTGAACGGCGGCACGCAGATTTCCGTGCCGATAGCCTCCAGCTTCGTGCCGGCAACCGGTTGCCGTCGCAGACCGCTGTCGGTCGGCAACGCCAGACTCGCGGGCGGCGCGACCCGATGGGTCGGCACGTCGATCTTCACGCCATCGAGCGTGAGTACGGCCATGCCGAGCGGGCCCAGCTTCAACTTCACCGCGCCGTCCTTCACCCGCAGCGCCGGTGCAGGCTGGCCGTCCACCCGCACGGAAAGTTTCGCATCCTCCACGGAACGCCCCAGCGCCTGCGGGTCGAACTTCACGCGCACCGTCTGCTCCTCGTGCACCTGATTGAGCAGCACGACATGAAATTGACTATCGCCATGCGCAAGGAGGCGATCCACGTTGATCGTGTCCACCGTCGCCGCGGTGCGATGCAGCCACGGCCACGCGGGCTGGCCATAAACCTTGCCCGGCGCATGGCCCCGCAGCCGGTTGTCGAACCACACATAGCCGCACTGGCGGACGGAGGGGAAGGCGACCTGGCCCTTGGACCGCACCTCGGCATCGGTGAACAGGTAATCGAGAGCGTAGGCCGCGAACGGCGGGATGTGATGGAAATAAAGCCACGTCACGTCCGGCCCGGCGACCGGGTAGTCGGGCCGCTGATGCCGGTCGGTCATGCCATCGATGTAGTAGCCGGGATAATTGCCAAAGCGTCCGAGGGTGGCGTTGCGGGCCGCGACACGGAAGAGGTCGTCACCCGTGAGCTGCGCCAGCCGCAGGAGGTTCGGAGCCCAGCAGTTCATGGTGATGTTCGCGTCGTTCTCCGGGCGCGTGTACGTGCACGGCTGCTCGAGACCGAGGCCGACGTTACTCACCTGCCACGCAGGCACGCGTTTCTCCGGCAGGCGCGCAGGCGGAAGGTCGAACTTCTTCTTCTCGTCGGTGGTCTGTTGATCGCCCTCGACGAAACCGCGCCGGTAGCGTTTGTCGCCGTACCACCAGACATGGCTGGCGCTCTTGTAACCGCCGCCGGGATGAATCGTCGTCTCGCCGTCGGGGATGGGCGGCTGCGTCCAGAGCGTCGTCATCAGCCAGTGCGCGGCCGTCACGGCCGCATCGAGGAACCGCTCCTTGCCCGTGGCGTCGTACACATGCAACAACCCCTCCCAATCCGGCGTGAAACTCATGTTCACGAACGGCTCCGTGCCGAGGTCGTTTGTTGGCAGCCGCGTGATGTTTTTGGCGATATAGGCGTCGGCCGCTTCCACCGCCGCGTCGCGCCAGCGTGTCTCACCGGTGAGCCGGTACAACGCCAGTGCGTCCTCAAATGGCTGGACGTGGCTGTAGCCCTTCGTCACGCGCGGCTGCCCCTTGTCATCGAGGCAAAACCCGCCCAGCGCCGGCGTGCGGCCATGCGTCATTGCAAATGCGCCTGCAAACACCGCCGCGCCGTAGGTGGACATCGGCCCGCGCATCGGCTGGTGTTGGTAATAGTTGTTGCCAATCTCGCGCTCGGCGGCGAAGTGCGCGCCGGACCGCGACATCATGTACTCCAGCGTCGGCAGCGCGAACCGCCGGTAGAAGTCCTCGTCGCCGGTGAGCAGGTAGTAACTTAGGTAGGTCAGCGGCGATGCGTGCGAGACCGTGTTGCGACTCTCGATGTTCCAGGAACCCTTCGCGCGCGCGTCCCAGCCGGATGCCTTCTCGTCGCGGATCAAGTCGAGGAGATTCAGCGCAGCGTCCGACACCGACGCATACGTGGGCCGGCGATAGTCGCGCAGCTTGAAGACCTTCGTCGCCACATCGCGGTAGGCCGCATATCCGTCACCGCCCTGCAGCCAGACGCGGAACCGCGCGCGGACCAGGCCGGTTCTCGCCGCGACGCTGCCGGGCTCGCCAAGCACCGGGGCGTAGAGGAACGGCTGCGCCTGGCCCGACTCGTTGCGGATGCCGAACGCATAGCGGGAATTCCGCGGGTTGGCCCACTCGAAAGGCAACGCTTCCGGCTCGGCCACGAGCGCCAGCGATGCACCCGCGCGATTCACCAGCACCAGCGGTGTCGGCGTGTGCGAGTTCAGCAGCGTCACCGGCCGCGCCGGGAAACGCTTGCCGTGGTACATGAACGGCAGCAGCAGGAAATCCACGTCCTCCGGCGCCGACGCCATGAGACTGTGATAACCGAGCGAAACATGGCCGGGCTCGTTCGGCACAAACTCGAGCGTCACCTGCGCCTGCGGCTGGCCGTTGCCAAGCCGCCAAGTGGCCTTGAGTTGGCCAACGGGCAACGGCGCGAACCCCAGTTCCACCGTGCCGTCGTTCACCTGCCGGACGGTCGCGGGCCGCAACGCAAAATAGCGTCCCGATGCCCACGGTGCCGTCGGCGGACCCACGCGCGTTTTCACCGATGCGCCGCCCGCGCGGACTTCGATCTCCGCGGCGAGGTCCGTGTCCCACGCCGGATGAACATGCGTGGCGATGATCTTCGGGTCACTGTCCCTGGGCCGAAAGAGCACGCGATACCCTTCCGCGCCCGGCTCGCCCCGCAACGGTTTCCATTCACCGCCGTCGCGCCATGCCGCCTGCAACGCCACGGCCGGCCCGGCCGCCGTCGTTGCGCGATGGAACGTCCAGCGAATCGAATCGGTCGCGAGCGTGGCGGCAGGCTCTGGCTCGACGGACTGGAGCGGCTCCGGCGTCAACCGTGGCCCTGCATTGGCCGCGCCTGTCGCCAGCGGGACCATCTTCGCCGCAGGCAGTTTCAGTGCGTGGGGGAAACCTTTTGGGTGGTAGTTGGGATTGTCGGTCAATACCAGCGCGTCGCAACGGGCCGAGGAGGTGCTCGCATCGCCGATCACCACCAGCATGGGGCCCGCCGGGAGGTCGAACATCCCGCCGTCCTACCACTCCCAGCCGTTGACGCCCTCCTGCTTGTGCCGGCCAAACACCGTCGCCGAGCGCGTCGCGCCGAGCCGCACGGAAAAGTTCCGGATGCC
>CAZAAF010000194.1:0-3500 GCA_964482575.1 uncultured Verrucomicrobiota bacterium
ATGAAGCCCTTCGTGCCCATCACCTCGATGCGCGTGGCGTTGAACGCCCAGTTCGGCGGCAACTGCCCCTTGTCCCGGCGGTCCATCGGCGTCTTGGTCATGTACGGCGTCCAGAGCGCCGACTCGAACAGCATCGTCAGCTTGCCGTACTCGAACGTGATCATCTGCGTGTCGGGAATCTCGCGGCCGTCGGTCAGCGCGCAAACGCCGCCCGCATGGCTGATGGTGTCGGGATACGGTTTGTCGCCGATCAGGCAGCGGGCGAGGTCGATCTGGTGGACCGCGTCGCCGGCGATGGCGCCGCAACTGAATTCCCAGCGGTCGAGCCAGCGGCGGCTCGGGTCGTAGGGCACCACCGGCGCGGGACCGCACCAGGTGTCATAGTCAAACCCGGCGGGCACCGGTGCGTTGGCCACCGCGGGTGTCTTGCGCATCGGGTGCTGCATCATGTTGAACACCCGGATGAGATAGACGTCGCCGAGCTTGCCGGACTTGATGTAGTCGCAGGCGTCGCGCAGATACTGGCAACTGCGGCTCTGCATGCCCACCTGGATGACGCGCTTGTACTTGGCGGCCGCCTCGATCATCTTGCGGCCTTCCCACGCGCTGTGCGTCATCGGCTTCTCGACATAAACATCCTTGCCGGCCTGGCAGGCCATGATGGACCCGAGCGCATGCCAGTGGTCGGGCGTGGCGTTGATGATGGCGTCCACGCGCTTGTCGTCGAGCATCTTGCGGAAATCCTGCACGGCCTTGGGCGGCTTGCCCTGCGCCTCCTCGATCGCGTCGCGGACGCGGGAGAACCGTCGCGTGTCCACGTCGCAGATGTACGCAAAGTCCACGTCCGGCCGGTTGGCGAACATGGTGGCCACATAGGTGCCGCGGCCGCCGCAGCCCATCAGGCCGATGACAACCTTGTCGTTGGCGCCGACGGCGTGGGCCTTGTGCTGGGAGACGATGGCGAAGGTGCCGAGGACCGACGCCGAGGTGGAAACGAACTGACGACGACTGATCGAGTCGGATGGCTTCATGATGCCAGTATCCGGAACCGGGGCATCGGCGTCAAGTATCTGGAAGCATCAGTCCGCCGGTGCAAAAACAGGGAATTGAGATTTGAACATCCGGGGGGTAACCTTCGTCGAAACAGGCGCGACCCTTAGGCAAGGAACAACTATGAGCACATGGAGACTTGCAGCAACATGTATGGTAGGGGCGGTACTGTTGGCCGGCTGCACGGCGACCGAACAGGGAGCCGGCTATGGCACCCTCGGCGGCGCGGCCATTGGCGGCGCGGTCGGCGGCTGGCAGGGCGCGGCGATTGGCGCCGGCGCCGGTGCGCTCACCGGTGCGCTGGTGGGCAATGCCGTCGATCAAAGCGAAGAGCGGAAAGCCAAAGCCCAGCCGCCGCCTCCACCGCCTCCACCCCCGCCCAATGCCGTTCCCTACGGAATCCGCACCGACCGTCCCGGTCTCGTCCGGAGCCCGTGGAACCCGAATGGACCGCTGGTGGACGTGAGCGGATTCCCGCCGGGCTCGGCGGTCAAGGACCCGACGACGGGCCGGAACTTCCTCGTGCCGTAACGACCGGCCGCGGCGGACCCCGGGAGGCGCCGGGTGCGGATGGCAGCGCGGAGACAGGCGCGGTCTGCACACGGAAACCGCAACCCTGTTTTCGCGGCGATGCAATTTCCGGCAGCCGCATCCCTTTTTCGGATGGAAACCGTTGTGGCCAGCCGCGCCGGAGTCGGTTATTATCCGCGCCCATCAAACGCATGAAACCTTCCTTCGATCTCATCGTCGCCGGCCACATGGTGGCTGATGTCATTGGCCGCCCCGTCCCGCTCGACCGTCCCATTGGGTTCGGCAAGCTCTTTCACAGCGAAGCCGTCGAGCTGCACACCGGCGGCAACGTCTGCAACGTCGGCATCGCCGCGGCCCGGCTCGGCCTGCGCGTCGGCGCGCTCGGCCGCGTCGGCAACGACAACTGGGGCGCGTTTCTCCAGCAGCGCCTGCAGAAGGCCGACCTCGACCTCGGCGGTGTCATCGTGGACAAGCGCGGCCAGAGCAGCGCCACGGTCGTGTGCGTGGACCCGAGCGGCGAACGCACCTTCTTCCACACCGGCGGCTGCGGCAACCAGCTCACCGCCACCGACATCATCGCCCACCTCGAGTACATCATGCGCAGCCGCGCCGTCGCGCTCGGCTACTTCGGATTGATGCCGAAGCTCGAGACCGACTTCGGCCGCGCCCTGCGCGCCATCCGCCGCGCCGCGCCGAAGACGCTGACCTCGCTGGATTGCGTTGCGGGCGCCAAGGGGTTCAACAACCTCGCCAAGGCGCTGCCGTTCCTCGACATCTTTGTGCCCAGCCTCGACGAGGCGCGCAACGTCACCGGCGTGGAATCGCCGGAGCGGATCATCGCCCGTTTCCGCACTGCCGGCGCGCCGGGCATCGTCGGCGTCAAGCTCGGCAAGGAGGGTTGTCTGCTCAGCGATCCCGCCGAACCGGCCAAGTGCTTCCACGTGCCGCCGGTGCCGGCGAAGAAGGTGGTGGACGCCACCGGTGCGGGCGATTCCTGGCTCGCGGGATTCATCTGCGCGAGGTTGCGCGGTTTCGGCGTGCGCGATTCCGGTATTTTTGCCAACGCCGTCGGCGCCTGCTGCGTCCAGGCCATCGGAGCCTCCACCGGCATCCGTGCGTTCAACGAAACATTGCAGATGGCTCGCCGCTCCGGTTGCACAGCCTGATGGAGGGCGCGCGCCGGGTCGCCGCTTCGTCGCCGCCGATGTGAGGAGAACTCCATCGGCTCGGCCTTGATGCGCCTTGGTGTGAACACTCACTCACGCGTCGCCGTCGAAGGTGGATCGCGGCCTCCGGACGCGATGGATGCAGACAAGAAAAAGAGGGTGGGCTTGGAAGGAAGAGGCTCGACTCAAGCACCCTGATTTCATTTCTCGATCGCAGTCCCGGCGATAAAGGGCACGTCGCCCAAATGATATACGCCCAAGAGTTCAATCGTCCCTACGGGACTCCACGGATTTGTGGCCGCGATACCCGCCAGTGAACTGGCGGGCTATTCTCAAATGTCCCTACGGGACAAGGTGTTTGGCCCGCGTCGTCCCGTCAGGGACGCGGTGACAATAGCCCGGCGTTTCAACGCCGGGAAAACGATTCAGTTCGATGCAGAGTCCCGTAGGGACGATTGAATCTGCTGTAGCGCCGGCTTCCAGCCGGCCTACATCGCGCGACGCCCCGGCCACCGCATCGTTCCCTCTAATACCCCGGCACGCTCGGATCCACGTCCGTGGACCAGGCGTCGATCCCGCCCCGGACGCTCTTGAGGTTCGTATAGCCGTGCTCGCGCAGGAACTGCAGCGCCTTCAGGGAGCGTTTGCCCGCCTTGCAATGCAGCACGAGCCGGCCGTCTTTCGGCAGCTCGCCAAACCGCTGCGGCAGTTCCGACAACGGCAGCAGCGTCGCGCCGGGAATATGGCCGCTGG
>CAZAAF010000194.1:3510-4447 GCA_964482575.1 uncultured Verrucomicrobiota bacterium
AGTTCGACGGCTGTGATTTCATCTCCGGTGGGTTGTGCATTCATGCTGGGATTCTCTTTCACGCCGCAGAACTGCTCGTAGTCGATCAGCCGGGTGAGGGTGGGCCGCTCGCCGCACACGGGACAGGCCGGGTCTCGCCGCACTTTCATCTCGCGGAAACGCATGTCGAGCGCGTTGTAGAGCAGCAGCCGCCCGAGCAGCGACTCGCCCTGGCCGAGGATGAGCTTGAGGGCTTCCGTGGCCTGGATGACGCCGAGGATGCCCGGCAGCACGCCGCGCACGCCGCCTTCGGCGCAACTCGGCACCAGGCCGGGCGGCGGCGGCTCCGGGAACAGGCAGCGATAACACGGCCCGCCGAGATGCGGCGCGAACACGCTGGCCTGTCCCTCGAACCGGAAGATGGCGCCGTAGATGTTCGGCTTCTTCAACAGCACGCAGGCGTCGTTGCTGAGGTACCGCGTGGGAAAATTATCCGTGCCGTCGAGGACCACGTCGTAGCGGCCGAGGATCTCCAGCGCGTTCCCGCTGTTCAGCCGGACCGCGTGGCACTCGATGGCCACGTGCGGGTTGATGTCGTTGAGCCGGGCCTTGGCGCTTTCCAGCTTCGAGCGGCCGACGGCGCCGGTGCCGTGGAGAATCTGCCGCTGGAGATTGGAGTCGTCCACCACATCGAACTCCACCAGGCCCAGCCGGCCGACGCCCGCCGCCGCCAGGTACATCGCCGCCGGCGATCCCAGCCCGCCCGCGCCGATGCACAACACGCCGGCGGCCTTGAGCTTCTCCTGGCCCGCAACGCCCACCTCCGGCAGCGTGAGGTGGCGCGCATAGCGCCGGATTTCCTCGCGGCTCAGCCGGGTTGATGCCGATGAATCCATGGTTTTTTGTTCCAACGGAAACACACCCCGCCGCAGCGGACGCGGCGTTCCGACAAACGCGG
>CAZAAF010000194.1:4457-6581 GCA_964482575.1 uncultured Verrucomicrobiota bacterium
CGCCAAGGCTTCATTCAGGCCCCGGACGAACACCGTCTTGCTCCGCGAGGTTCCGCCGCGCACCAGTTCGCACTGGCTGCGCTTGACCCGGAACACCGTCGCCAGGCACTCCAGCAACGCCTCGTTGGCCTTGCCTTCCACCGGCGGCGCCTTCACCCGCACCTTTAGTTCCGTGCCGTGCAACCCCGCCACCTCGCTGCGCGACGCGCCGGGCTGGACGCGCACCGAAAGCTGGCAGCCTGTCGATGTCTGTTTCAGGAATGGCATAGCGAGCTAATGTAGCGCAGCCTTGGCGCAATGCGAGTTTCCGATGACCCCCAAGGAGCGGCGACTTCCAAGTCGCCGTCTTCAGTCGCCATTGTCCCCGTTGTCGCCGTTGCCTCCGAAAGAACCGGCGACTTGGAAGTCGCCGCTCCCAGCCGCGCGGTTCATGGGATGACACTTTGCCGGGTTCTCCGGCCTACCCCCGGTCATGGCCCGACCTTCTCTGCTCTCCGCGCCCTCCGAATCCGCGTGCATCCGTGAAATCCGTGGATCGTCCCGCCGCTTCGATCTGGCAATTCCAAACCACGGGCGTAGGATCATCCGCTATACACTCCGACGACGGTTGAGCAATCAATAATCGGGCATGAACACTGGAAGCCACAACGCAAACGGTGGAATGCAGTGCGCCTTATACGTTGCCGTATTGGCTGTATTGGGGATGTTCGTGAGTGCGTGCAGTTTTCCATTCTATCTGGTGATAGATAACGCTACAGAAGAAGATGTCATGATCGTTGCCAGGTATACAGACGGCAGCGAGAAGCAGTGTGCAACCTCATCTGGAGGTGGTTGCACAATAGTGGCCAACCGACTGGATCAAGTAAGTGTGGTGCGCGGACGCCGGATTGCTGAGTATCGTTTGCCAGCGTTGGGGGCGAAGTATGTCAATCATGGACCGTGTTCATCATCGGTGCGTGTCAGGATGCTGGCCAATGGTCTGGTGTATGCGATATTGCCTTCAGATGATCTCAAGGCAAGCATGTTGGACCAGCCCGATGGATTCCCGGTCAAACCGGGACGTGTAGTTGATAAATAATCGGGAAAAACGGTCAGCAATCTCTGCGCGGGAGGTTTGCCTGTGTTCGTCAGCCCCTTCGATCTGCAAGAACTTGGGGTCGCATCTTTGCATTCAACATTTCGGCCCCGGCACGACGTGCAAATGCCGCCAGAGGCCGGTCCACGGCGAGCCGCGGCCCCAACCGCTTCACGGCGACCGTGACGGCGGCGGAATCCAAACCGCCCGGCGCCTGACCTAACACGGCCAGTTTCATCCCGTACCGGCGCCGGGCCAGGCACATCCCCATGTCGCGCCCCCGGTCGCCGAAAACAGCGAGGGCCCGTTTTCTTTTGATATCCGGGCCAATTGCATGAACATTCCTCCCGCCGATGCCCATGTGATGGGCGGTGCGGAAGGGGTGGGCGATGGAGCGCCAACAAAAGGCTTTTGCCGCCCCCGCCGGTTTGTTACAAGTCGGCGTTTGGAAAGGCGGCGCCGGTGATGCCGGCGGCGCGTTTCCGCTGGAAAGTTACTCATGAAATGCCTGGATTATCGTTCGACGGATTTTGAAGCCCAGCTCGCGGCGTTGGAACAGACCAGTCTGTTCGACCCCGCCATCGAGTCGCGCACACGCGACATCGTCGAGGCGGTGCATCAACGCGGCGACGCGGCGCTCATGGAGGTGACCGCGCGGTTCGACGGCTGGTCGCCGGCGTCGGCGTCGGATTTCCGCGTCACCGCAGCCGAGTGGCGCGAGGCGGAAAAGAGCGTCGGCCCCGAGTTCAAGCAGGCGGCGAAGTTCGCGCTGCGCAACATCGAGTTTTTCAACCGCCGCGGTCTCCGTCGCGGCTGGACCGCCCGCAACCCGCAGGGCGCGAGCGTCGGCGAGAAGTACGACCCGCTGCAGCGCGTCGGCATCTATGTCCCCGGTGGCACCGCGCCGCTGGTGTCCACCAGCCTGATGACCGTGGCGCTGGCGCGCATCGCCGGCTGCCCGGAGCGCGTCGTCTGCACGCCCGCCGGCAAGGGCGGTCGCGTCAACCCCTCGCTCCTCTTCGGTCTGAAGCTGTCCGGCGCGACCGAGG
>CAZAAF010000194.1:6593-8247 GCA_964482575.1 uncultured Verrucomicrobiota bacterium
CGGCACGGCCAGCATCCGTCGTGTGGCGAAGGTTTACGGTCCCGGCAACGCCTACGTCGTGGCGGCCAAGCGGTTGTTGTTCGGCCATGTGGGCGTGGACCTGCTGCCCGGGCCGAGCGAACTGCTCGTCATTGCCGACGACTCGGCCAACCCGCAGCTCGTGGCCGCCGATCTGCTCGCACAAGCCGAGCACGGCAGCGGCCACGAACGCGTGTTCCTCGTCACAACGTCCCGGAAGCTGGTGGCGGCGGTGGATGCCGCCGTCGCGCAACAACTGGCGGCGCTCTCCCGGCGCGAGTTCATCGAGAAGACGCTCACGGCCGGCGGCGTGGCGGTGGTGGTCGGCTCGCTCGATCAGGCCGCCGGGATCGCCAACCGCATCGCGCCGGAGCACCTCGAGCTGCAATGCCGTAGCGCGCGCAAGCTGCTGCCGAAGCTGACCACCGCCGGCGCGATTTTCGTCGGGCCGTTCAGCACGACCGTCGCGGGCGATTTCATCGCCGGGCCGAGCCACGAGCTGCCGACCGGCGGCGCGGGGCGCATTTTTGCCGGGTTGACGGTGGACCAGTTCCAGCGCCGCACGAGCGTGGTCGAGTACTCGCGCGAGGCGTTGCGAAAATCCGTGGCGGCCATCGGCCAGTTCGCCGCCGCCGAGGGTCTGGATGCGCACGGACGCTCGGCCACGATCCGGTTTGAGAATGGAAAGAAATGTAAGTGAGGAGTAATGAGTGAGGAGTGATTTTGGATGATTCACTCTTCACTTGTCACTCATCACTCATCACGACACATGAGTTATCTTCGTCCCAACATCGATCGGATGCACGCCTACGTGCCGGGCGAGCAGCCGAAGGTCGCCGGCCTCGTCAAGCTCAACACGAACGAGAACCCGTATCCGCCGTCGCCCAAAGTAGCCGCGGCGCTGCGCGACGCCATCGGCGACGGCTCGCGGTTGCGGCTGTATCCCGACCCGGTGTGCAGCGCCCTGTGCGCGAAGGTGGCGAAGCTCTACGGTTTCAAGCCGGAGCAGGTGCTCATCGCCAACGGCAGCGACGAGGTGCTGACGCTGGCGTTGCGCGCGTTTGTCGGCGAAGGGCAGCGGGTGGCGTATGCCATGCCGAGCTATTCGCTCTATCCGGTTCTGGCCGACATCCAGGATGCGACGAAGCTGGAGCTGGCGATGAACCCCGATTTCACGCTGCCGGAGCGGCTTTTCCGCGAGCGCACGCCGCTGAAGATCGTCACCAGCCCGAACGCACCGAGCGGTGTCGCCGTGCCGACGAAGGTTTTGGACCGGCTGTGCGCGGCCTCGCGCGGCGTGGTGCTGATTGACGAGGCGTATGCGGATTTCGCCGACGACAACGCGCTGCGGTTGGTAAAGAAGCATCGCAACGCGCTGGTGGCCCGCACGCTCTCGAAGAGCTACTCGCTGGCCGGGATGCGCGTCGGGTTCGTCATCGGCCACAAGGCCCTCATCGACGGCCTGATGAAGGTCAAGGACAGCTACAACGTGAACCGGCTCAGCCAGGTGGCGGCGCTGGCCGCGCTCGGCGACCGCGCGCATTTCCAGGCGAACGTCCGGCGCGTGAAGGCCACGCGCGAGCGGTTGGCCGGCGCGCTGCGGGCGATGGGCTTCGACGTGCTGCCGAGCGCGACG
>CAZAAF010000195.1:0-8243 GCA_964482575.1 uncultured Verrucomicrobiota bacterium
GCGCTCTTGTCGGCGATCCAGGCGTTGCTCTTACTGGCGGCAACGCGGGCGATGCCGTTGATGACGTTCGCGACGGGCATCGGGTCGCCCGCCGGGCCGACGCCCTCGCTCGAGGCGGTGACACGCGCGGCGCGGGCGAGGTCGGCGGGGTCGTGGTTTGGCAGGTCGATGAGATACGCGCCGTCCTTGAGCAACTGCTGCTGAAGCTGGTCGAGGTAGTTGCGGTAAATGTCGCGCGGGGTGGCGCCGCGCTCGATGCACATGCCCGCGGCGGTGCCGACGGCCTGGCCCATGACGGCGCAGGTCAACTGGACGCGCGTGGTGCCCATGCCAATGTGCGTGGCGGAAATGTCGCGTCCGGCCATGAGCAGGTTGACGATGTTGGTCGAGTAGAGGCTGCGATACGGGATCGAGTGCAGCCGGCCCATGTAGGGATGGTGCGACGGCATGCCCTTGTGGAAGAAGCCCTCCGAGTAATGGTCATCGAGCCCCCACGCGCCGTAGGCGACGCGGTCGGGGAAGAGCGTTTGCTCGGCCATGTCGTTCTGCGTGAAGACATAGTCGCCGATCAACCGCCAGCTTTCGCGGACGCCCGCGACGGTGCCGACCCAGACGAGCTTGTGGTCGGCGGCCTCGGCCTGGAGCTTGGGGCAGCCATTCTTCACGTGGTCCCAGATGCCGTAGATGAGCTTGAAGAGGTCGTCTCGGATTTCCTCCTTGTCGCGGTAGGTGTCGCGCGTGCCGCCGAGTTCGAGCATCCACTGCCAACCCATCTCCGCCGTGAGGCGGGGCGGATGGCGGCGTTCGGGGAAATCATCGCAGGTATTGAACTTCACCGCCCAGGGCGGCGTCACAAAGGTCTGGTTCGTGCCGGTGGGCAGGCTGAAGTATTTGAGCGAGTTACCCATCGTCGTGTCGTCGCTCTTTTCCGGCGCGAGCGATTCGTTGTACATGGCGCGGGGCTCGCGGCCGCGGCGGACGACGGCGCCCGCGTCCTTGCCGACGATGCCGTCGCCCGTGCAATCCACGAAGATGCGCCCGCTGAAACGGAGCCGTTCGCCCGAGCCAACATCGAGCGCCAGCATGGCGGCAACGGAATGGGTCGCGTCGGGCCGAGTTTCGACGCCGGTGACATGCGTGTTCAACCGCAGCGTCAGGTTCGGCTCGGCGGCGGCGAGGCGCTGGAGGCGGCCGGAATAATAGCGTGTCTCAACCGCCTGCTGGTTGCCATCGGTGCGGACCTCCTCGATCAGACCGGTCTCGCGCGGGTCGCGGGGGTCCCAGCGTCCGCCGGGCCAGACGCCGACGGGCGGGACAAGGATTTCAGTGCTGCCGTTGCCGCCGAGCACGGGCCGGTTCTGGATGAGCACCGTGCGTGCGCCCATCCGCGCCGACGACACCGCGGCCATGCAACCGGCGAGCCCGCCGCCGACCACCACCACGTCGTACTGGCCGCCGTTTTTCACCTCGCGGCTCACGCCGCCAAATTTCTCGCGCAACGCGGCGATGGCCTCCGCGCCCCCGGGCGGCGTCCAGTTCACGTCCGAGGCCAGCACGAGGACATCGCAGCGCCCGTAATAACCGGTGAGGTCGTGCAGGCGGAGTTCCACGTTCCCGGACAACTCGAGCACGCCGCCGTCCTCCCAGCGCCAGCCTTCCTTGCCGCTCGCGCCGAAGACGCCGCCGGCCACCGCGCCATTGACCAGGACGTTGAATCGTCCGGGATGATGGTCGGTGCTCCAGTCGCGGTCGCGCACCCAAAGCCGCCAGCGGCCCGGGTGCGGCAGCGTGACGCGCGTCACGGCGTCCTTCACCGGGGTACCGATGCCGTCCGCGAGCAGGTAGGGCGAGCCCATCTGGTCCACGAACTGCGAGTCGTTGACCCAGCCGCCCGGGGCGTTGAATCGTTCCGCCTCGACCCAGACAAGGTCCGCCGCCGCGGCCTGAAAACTCCCGAGCAGGAGCGCCGCCAGCGCCGCGATCCACCCCCGGGTTGTTCCACTGCGAGTAATGGTTTTCATGAAATGGGTTCCATCAGCGCCTGCAGATTTTCCGGCGGGGTTTCCACCGCCAGCGTGCAACCGGTGCTCAGGACGAACCGCCGCCGGCCGCGGGCCTTCACCGCCTCCACCGCGGCCCGCGCGGCGCGCCGGATATCATCCGGGTGACCTCGCGCCACCACCGAGACCGGATCGAGATTGCCCCAGAGCACGATGTGCGGCGGCACGACATCGCACGCATGCCCCAAATCCACCTTGTGGTCGATCTCCAGCACGCTCGCGTCCGACGTCGCCATGTCTCCAAGGATGGACCTGCTGTCGCCGCAAATGTGCAAGGAGACCGGCTGGCCCGTCGCGGCTTTCAGGCCGGCGATGAGGCGCTTCTCGAACGGCAGCGCCATGCCGCGGTAAAGCCGCGGCCCGATCAGCCCGGCCGGCGAATCGCCGCCGCTGAGCATGTCCGCGCCGGCCCCGGCCAGTGCGCGTCCGTAGGCCAGGCCGTACTCCAGGCACCGCTCCATCAACGCTTCGACGAAAGGCGGGTCATCCTCCAGCTTCAACATGATCTCGTGGATGCCCATCATCGCCGCGGCCAGCGAAAACGGATACTGGTCGAGGCAAGCCACCACGAAGACCTTCCGGTCCAGCGCCTTCACGATGCGTTCGAGCGCCTGGAGCATCAACGGGTAACGCCCCTGCGCATACGGGTCGGGCGGGGGAATGCGCGCGATGTCCGTCGCCGTCCGGATCCGCGGCTCGCCGATGCCGCCGAGCGGCTGGTCGTCGCCGGTGGCGCCGACGGTGGCACCCATCGCCTGCGCGCTCACCCAGGTATCGGCCGAGACCCAAATGGCATCGGGCCGGAACCGTTCATAGTACCGGACGACGCAGTCGGCCAGCGCGCCCGCGTCGAGCGTGTAGCGCTGCAGGGAAACGCCCGCCAGCCGCGCGCAGATGTGCACCGCCAGCGGCCCGAGCGGCACGCGCGGCGTTTCCAACCCGTTCAACGCGCGGGTCACCAGCTCCCGCGACGTCATGCCCGTTGATTCCGGCTCATTCATGCCCCCTCCTTCACCGCCCGGGTCATCTCCGCCTCGCGCCGCTCGAACGACTCGATCATCTTGAACTGGACGCGGGCGCGGTCGGCGTTGTGGCCTTCGCGGTGGATTTTGAAATAGTGGTCGCCCCGAAGATGGTCCGTCAGGAACCGGATGCCGATTTCAAACGTGATGAGCCGCGCGGAGAACACCAGGTGCTCCTTCTCCGCCGGGGTGAGGAACTCGCCGGCGGAGGCGAGATAGCCCTGCACCAGGGCCTCGAAAATGTCCATGCGCGCCTCGACCCTGGAGAGGTCGCGTTCGTCCTCGGCCGTCGGGCTGCAACCGGTGCGGCACATGTCGCCGAAATCGTAGAGCGTCAGGCCCGGCATCACCGTGTCGAGGTCTATGACGCAAAGCCCCTCGCCGGTGGCGTTGTCGAGCATGACGTTGTTCAGCTTGGTGTCGTTGTGCGTGACGCGCTCCGGCAGGGCACCGCGCGCCTGCAGGCCGAGCAACACGTCCACCATCGCCTCGCGGTGCAGACAGAACTCGATCGCTGGTTTCACCGCGGCGGCGCGGTTGCACGGGTCCTCCCCGATGGCGGCGCGCAACGCATCGAACCGCTGCCGGCTGTGATGAAAACCCGGAATAGTCTCGTGCAAACGCGGCGGCGGCAGGTCGGCGAGCTGTTTCTGGAACAAGCCGAAGGCCCTGGCCGCTTCGCGCGCCTGGGCGGTGGTGGTGATCTGGTCGTAGGTCGTCGCCTGCTCGATGAAGAGATAACAGCGCCAATGGTTGCCGCCGGCGTCCACGTGCCACATCCCGCCCTCGCGCGCTGGCACGAGCGTGAGCACGCGGCGGTCGATGGCGCCGGCGCCGTGTTCCTCCAGTTTTCGGCGCACGTGGGCGGTGACGCGCCCGATGTTCTCCATCAGGGCCGGCGGATTTTTGAAAATGGAGTGGTTGATGCGTTGGAAGATGTAGCGCACGGTCCCGCCGGCCTGGCGGAAGACGACGGCGTAGGTGTCGTTGATGTGGCCGGTGCCGTAGGGAGCCGCTTCCTGGAACTCGCCGCCGACTTGAAAGCAGGCGGCGACGGAACGGAGATCGTGTTTTAGTGGATTCGGCGTCATTGCACTTGGACCGGGCACTGGCGGTGTTCCTCAGGCTCCTTTCGACAGCGATTGCTGGTAGTCCCCGATGTTCACCGTGCGGCCTGACAGCCGGGCTTCCTCGGCTGCAAACGTGATGATGTGGCTGTGCACGGTCGCGTCAATACCCGCTTCCAGGGGCGTGCCCGGCGGCCGGGTCATCTCGTCATAGAGCGCGCGGACGAGGCCCGGGTCGCCGCCCGCGTGCGATTCGTAACCGCCATCCGCGGCCTTGACCGAATAGCGGACCGGCTCGCCGTCGTGCGGGAACATCATGAGGTTCGCGCCGAAATGTTTCCGGTACGTCTCGCCTCCCTTGAGGACGCCGCGGGTGCCGTAGATTTCCAGATGCCGGCCGTTCTCAAACGCGGTCATGGTGAACGTGCCGGTGATGCCGCCGTCGAACTCCATCGCGAGCACCTGGCGGTCCACCGCGTCGTTGTCGCAGTGGTAAACGCAGCGGCCCCAGGGGCTGGTGCGCAGCCACGCCTGGATCTCCTCCACCGAGGCGGTCTGCGCGCGGTCAAACACCATCGGCAGCCAGAGATCGCGTTTGTCGGTGGTGTACCGCAACGCGTTGTACGGGCACGTGTCGCCGGCCGGGCAGCCGTCGGTGCAGCGGGCGGGCGCTCCCGCCGGCGCGCGCGCGGCGCGGAAGAAGTCCACCGAACCGAAGCTGGCGATCCTCCGGCAGGGGCGTCCGACCAGCCAGTGGACGATGTCGGTGTCGTGGCAGCATTTCGACAAGATCATCGGCGAGCTTTTCGCCACGACGGACCAGTGGCCGCGCACGAAGGAATGGGCCTGGTGCCATGGCTCGACGCCTTCGCTGGCCTGGATGGAAACAATGTCGCCGATCGCGCCCGACTGGAGGATCTCCTTCACCTTCCGGTAAAACGCCGAGAACCGCAGGACGAAACAGACCATGACGCGGCGGTCGGCCTTCCGGGCGCGGCGTTCAATGTCGAGCACCTGCGCGGGGTGGGTGGCGATGGGTTTTTCGAGCAACACGTTGTACCCGAGTTCGAGCGCGCGACAACAGGGCGCGTAGTGGTCGTTGTCCTGCGTGGCGATGATGACCACATCGGCGAGCTTGCCCGCCGCCAGCAACGCCTCGGCGCTGCCGAACGCCTGAAAATCCGCGCGACCGGAAATCCCGCGAATTTTCTCGAGGCGCGCCGGCACCGGGTCGGCGCCCGCGACGATCTGGAACCGCTCCGGCTGCTGCGCGGCCAGAGCGGTGTAGGTTTGGGCGCGCGCGCCGCATCCGATGCAGGCAAGCTTCAGGGGTTGTCGTGTTGTCATGGTCCCGGTCTCCTTGTCCACAGGTCATTCCGTCATCCGCGCCGCGTCGGCCGCCTCGAAGAACGCGACGATGTTGTCCCACGGCGTCTCCGGGCCGAGCACATGCGCCGGCGCGAGGATCAACCCGCCGCCGCGGCCCGCGTCGCCGATGCGCGCCTTCACTTCCGCGCGGACCTCGTCCGGTGTGCCGAACGGCATGGTCCGCTGCACACTCACCGTGCCCCAGAACGACAGCCGGTCGCCGTACTGGCGTTTGATGGCCGCCGGTTCCATGCATTCGGGTTGCACGGGATTGAGGATGTCAATGCCCGCTTCGATCAGGTCGGGGATCGCCGGCCCGACGTTGCCGTCGGAATGATAGAAGACCTTCGCCGCCGGATTGGCCTGTTTGACCGCCTGCACCGTCGCGGCCAGGCGTGGCTTCAGAAACTCCCGCCACGTCTCGAGGCTCATGAGCAGGCCGTGCTGTCCGGCGATGTCGTCGCCGGTGATGATGATGTCCACGCCGGCGCGCGCGAACTCCGCCGCCGCGCGCTGCTGCAACGCTGCGGTGCGCTCGAAGAAATAGTGCGCCACCTACGGCGCGGCCGCGAGGTCCATCATCAGGTCCTCCATTCCGCGGATGTACCAGGACTGCTCGAAGACCGAGCCGGCGAAGGCCGCCACCGCAAAACCCTGTCCGTGTAACTCCCTGACGCGATCGCCCAGCCCGGTGTAGCGATACGGCTGGTCGAGGTCCGGCCACGGGAACTCTTTGAGCCGCGGAAAATCCTGCACGCCGCGCAACGGCGATTCGATGTGGGCGAAGTGATAAAAACCGCCGCCGCGCCACCAGACGCCCCACTCGTCCACCTGGCCGCTGGCGAGCGCCGCGCCGCCGTCCGCGCCGAACCAGCCTGCGAACCGCTCGCGCGGCAGCGTCGTCGGCTGGAGCGTGACGCTGGTGATGTCCATGCCGAAGTAGTCGCGCGGCGTCTTCGGCGCGCACCGCTCGCGCAGCAATCGCTCGATGGCGGGCGTGTACCCGATGGCCTCCTCGTAGAGCAGCCGCGGCACCCGGTCCGTCGGCCGATGCGCCAGGGCGGCAAGAACTCGTTCGCGTGAAGTCATGGCAGGGCGGGGATGCGCCATGGACGCGCCGAACGGCGGGCGCGGTCGTCGTGCGAGGTCGTGCGCGTGGTTGTCTCCGGTCGGCTCACAACGATGGAGACTGTGCCTCAAACGCACCAACGATGGCAATTGTCTTTAAGTAGGACGCCGGCGATGGCGGTCACCGTGTCTCCGGCGGGGGCGCGGGCAACGGGTTCAACGGCCAGTCCGGCGCCTCCTCGCGGCCGGCGGCGAGGTATTTCAACAACCGGTCCGCGATTCCGGGATGCCGGGCGGCGACGTCGTGTGTTTCGCCCACATCGGTCGCAAGGTCATACAGTTCCAAGGCCGTGCCGCGGACCGCCCGAACGCCTTTCCAGCGTCCGTCCAGCAAGGCCGCCTGCGTCGAGGTCTTCCCGGCGTGGTACTCCCAATAGAGAAACTCGTGCCGCCGCTGCGCCGACGCGTGCCCCATCAACGTGGGCACGAGACTGATGCTGTCGAGATTCGCCGGAGGGGTCGCGCCGGCCAGCTCGGCCGCCGTGGCGAAAAAATCACCGAAGTAACCGACATGGGTTGACACGCTGCCGGGCCGGATTTTTCCGGGCCAGCGCGCCATGAACGGCTCGCGGATGCCACCCTCGTAGTTGTCGCGCTTGTAGCCGCGCAACGGGCCGGCGGACTTGAAGAACTCCGGGTCCCAGGCCGTGAACTGTTTCAGCTCGGGCCCGTTGTCCGAGGAGAAGATCACCAGCGTGTTCTCCTCGAGGCCGAGGCGCTTCAACCGTTCCAGCAGGACACCGACCTGCGTGTCGAGATACGTGATCATCGCCGCATAGCCCTTCTCCGGCAGGGGCCACGGTTTGTTTGCATAGGGGCCGTAGTCCGGCACTTCCGCGGCGCCAGCCGGTTCCCTGACCGCCTCGTCGTTGGCGTGCGGAATGGTTGTGGCGAAGTAAAGGAAGAACGGCTGGTCCTTGTTCTGGTCCATGAACTGGAGCGCCTCGTCGAGCATGAGTTTCGGGCTGTACACGACGCGCCTGGTGGCAATGCCGCCAAGCCCCCATTCGCCGTTCCGCCCCACGGGGACCGGCCGCACTTCGTTGGGCAGGGGGACCCGTTCCCGATTGCGCCAGAGGTAATCGGGGAAATAGTTGTGCGCATGGACCTGGTCGAGGTAGCCGAAGAAGTAATCGAATCCCTGCTCCAGCGGATGGCCGGGCATGTCATCCATCCCCAGGCCCCACTTGCCCAGCAGCCGCGTCCGGTAGCCAGCCCGCTCCAGCACCGCGGCGACCGTCACATCGTCGTGCGTCAGCGACTGTTTCGCGCGCTGGGTGAGCGGTGCGTTGCCGCGCACGCGGGCGTGGCCCGTGTGTTTGCCGGTCATCAAGACGCATCGCGACGGCGCGCAGACGCTTGCGCCGGAATAGAATTGCGTGAATCGCATGCCCTCGGCGGCCAGCCGGTCGATGTTCGGCGTCCGGATTTTCTTCTGTCCGTAACACCCGAGGTCGCCGTACCCCAGATCGTCGGCCAGAATGAAGATAATGTTGGGCTTCCCGCCGGCCGCGCCCGCATGCACGGGCAACAGACCGAGGAGAAGGAAACCGATCCACATGCCAGGGAGTGTTTTCATTTCAAAGTCTTCGTCTGCA
>CAZAAF010000196.1:0-8228 GCA_964482575.1 uncultured Verrucomicrobiota bacterium
CGTGGCTGCGCTACAGGCGCTGGGCGCCCGCCGGTTCCGTGTGGAGTTTCTGGACGAACCGCCCTCGCAGGTGTCGCGGACGATCGGGGCATACCGCCAGTTGCTCGCCGGCAGCATCACGGGCGCCCAACTCTGGCGCGAGTTGAAACTCCTGAACCAGCTCGGCGTCACGCGCGGGCCGATGGGTTGAGCCCGCCGGCCCCGCGGCCGCGGCTTGACCTCCCGCCTCAAAACATTTAATTGCTGACCATGCCATTTTGGATTGCCACGGTTCGCCGCGCGCTGTGTGCCGCGCTGCTGGTGGCGCCGGTCGCTTGGGTGTGGGCGGCGGCGCCGAATGTCTCCCCCCGCGAAACGGTGCTGCCGAACGGGTTGAAAGTCATCACCAAGGAAATTCACGCTGCGCCCGTCATCAGCGTCTGGACCTATTACCGCGTCGGCTCGCGCAACGAGCGGCCCGGCATCACGGGCATCAGCCATTTCCTCGAGCACATGATGTTCAAGGGCACGGCGACGTTGCATCGCGGGGACATTGACCGTCTCACGGCACTGGCGGGCGGCAAGAACAACGCCTTCACCGACAGCGATTACACCGCGTTTTATTTTGCAATCCCGTCCGACGCCGCGGCGCCCCAGGGCCGTTCCGGACTGGAGACCGTGTTGCGAATCGAGGCCGACCGGATGCGCAACTGTGCGATGGACCCGACGGAGCTGGCGCACGAGCGGCAGGTGGTGATGTCCGAACTGGACGGCGATGAAAACAACCCGCTGAACCGCCTGGATGAAGCCACGCGCGCGGCCGCGTACATGGTGCACTCGTATCACTGGCCTGTCATCGGCTGGAAGTGCGACGTGCAGGCGATTTCGCGCAACGACATCCTGGCCTACTACCGGACCTACTATCAGCCCAACAATGCCGTGGTCATCCTCGTCGGCGATTTCGACACGGCGAAAGTGCTCGAGCGCGTGCGGGATCATTTCGGCGTCATCCCGCGCGGGCCGGAGCCGCCAAAGGTCGTCAGCGTCGAGCCGGAGCAGGAGGGCGAGCGGCGCGTCACGGTCCGGGGCGAGGGACGGGCGGTGTATTTCGAGGCGATGTATCACATCCCCGCCACGCCGGACCGCGACATGTTTGCGCTGGGCGTGCTTGATTCGCTGCTGACCGTCGGCCGGAGTTCGCGGCTCTACCACGCGCTGGCGGATGCCGGCCTGGCCACCGAGGTCAGTTCGTCGTTCAGCCAGCAACACGATCCTGGATGGGAAACCCTGTTTGCCACCTGCGCCGAAACCACCGACCGCAAGAAATTTGAGCGCGCCCTCGATGCCGCGATTGCCGATGTCCAGGAGCGCTTGATCAGCCCGGCCGAACTGGCGAAGGCCATCCGCCAGACGGTCACGCAAACCGTGTTCGCCATGGATGGCGTCAGCAACCAGGGCTCGCTGCTCGGCTCCTATGAGATTGTGGATCGCTGGACCTATTTGTCGTCGCTGAACCAGCAGACCGAGCGCGTCACCGCGCAGGAGGTGCGGGCGGTCGCGCGGAAATACCTGACGCCCGCCAACCGCACCATCGGTTGGTTCTTGCCCACCAAGGTGTCCAAGGATGCTCCCGCGCCGGCCCGCTCGAAACCCGGACCGATTCAACGGCGGATTGGAGGAGGTGTGGGAGACATGGAGGGTTCGAGTCGTGGCGTCTGGGGACAAAAGATGTCATCGCGGTTCCGCCACGCCGCCACACCCTTGCTCCGGAACGCCAAGACTCCCTTTCACGCGCTTCCGCTGTCCGCGCTCGCGCCGCGGGCGACGCGCACGGTGCTGCCCAACGGCATGGTGCTCCTGCTCCAGGAAAACCACGCCAACCCGACCGCGGCCATCTCCGTGAGCGTGGACGCCGGCGGCCTGTTCGATCCGCCGGCCCGGCCCGGTCTGGCGATGCTCACCGCCGCGATGTTGAACCGTGGCACGGCCACGCGCTCGGGGGCGAAGTTCCACGAGGACCTCGACACGCTGGGTGCCGAACTCACCTGCAACGCCACGATGGACGATGCGTCCGTGGGCGGCCGTTGTCTCCGCCAGGACCTGCCGAAACTGCTGGAGATGGTTCATGACGCGCTTTGCCGGCCGGCGTTCGCCTCCGCCGAACTTTCGCGCGTGCGTACGGAGCAACTGGGTTCGGTCAAGGAGGAGTCCGACAATCCCTATGTCCTTTCCATGCAGGAGTTGCGTGAGGCGTTGTATCCCGAGGGGCATCCCGAGCGCCATTATCTTCGCGGCAGCGAGGCGGATGTCCGGGCGGCCACCCGCTCCGATGTGATGACGTTCTATCGCAAACATTACCGGCCCGACACCACCACGCTCGCCGTGGTCGGCGATTTCGACGCCGCCACAATCACTGGAAAGCTCCAGGCGCTCTTCGGTTCCTGGCAGGCCACCGGTCCGCGCCCCAAGGCGGACCTGCCGCCCATTCCCTCACTCCGTCCCGAGGTCGTGGCGAAACCGTTCCGGTTGCCGACGTCCGACAAGGCCGAGGCCATCGTCATCATGGGTGCGCGCGGCGTGGATGCGCATGCGCCGGATTATTTCGCCGCCCTGGCCGCCAACCACATTCTTGGTGGCGGCGAACTGCTCAACAGCCGGCTGCTTGCCTCGCTGCGCGAAAAACAGGGTCTCACCTACAGTGTCAGCACCGAATTCCGCAGCAGCGGTGGCGAGCGGCCCTGGGTCCTTGCCATGCAGAACAGCCCGAAAGACGTGGACACTGCCATCCGGGGCGTGCGCACCGAATTGGAGCGCATGCGTTCCACGCCGCCCACGGAGGATGAACTCGACCAGGCGCGCGCCACCCTCGTGGGCGGCATCCTGATGGCGATGGAGACGAACTCCGGCATGGCCGATACACTGTGCGACCTTGAACTTTACGGCCTGGGCCAGGAATGGATCGGGCGCGCCGTCGAGGGCATCTGGAAGGTGACGCCCAACGACGTGCTTGCCGCCGCCCGCAAATACCTGCCCGCGCCCGACAAAGTCATCACCGTTATTGCCGCGCCCTGATGGGAGACGGCAGATGGGAGTTGGGAGATAGGAGAAGGCAGAAAGCCGATTGGAGAAAAGGAAATAGGAGACGGGAGATAGGAAAATGAGGTTTGTTTTTTCACGCCGACTGCTGCATGCCGTTGTTCTCCTGACTTCCATCTCCCAACTCCCATCTGCTCCTCTCCTCGCCGAGGAGGGGCCACGATGGGAATCGCTCGATCCGTTCCAGGGCACGATGACGCGTGCGGAGTTCCAGACGCGCCTGGATCGCATCTTCTCGCCGACGGGTGTATTCCAAAAATTCCTCGCCTATGACGACACCGGGGTTTCCGTTTACGACGACGAGAAACACGAGCAGCGGTTGTATCGCGTCGAGTGGGCGGCCGTCGCGCGTCGCGCGGTGAACCGATCGTTCCAGGCGCTGGAGGATCTGCCCGCGTTGAAGAACCCGCCGGACCAGCCGTTGCGCGGCCTGCGCATCGTGCTCGACCCTGGCCACATCGGCGGCGAGTTCGCGCGGATGGAGGAGCGCCTGTTCAAGATGAACGGCGGCCCGATGGAACAGGAGGCGGTGCAGAATCTCCTCGTGGCGCGCTTGATCGCCCCGCCACTCGAGCGCGCGGGCGCGACCGTGCTGTACACCAAGAACGATTTCAAACCCGTGACCAACACCACCCCGGAACAGTTCCGCGAGGTGGACGGGAAATACATCCGCGAGAACGTGGCCGGCCGCCCCGACGTGATCGCGATGGACGGGTTGGCGCGCGAGGCGTTCCTGCTCGACGCCCTGCGCAAGCGGATGGAGCTGGAGTTTTACCGCAACGCCGAGCTTCGTGCCCGCGCCGTGCTCGTCAATGACCGGCTGCGGCCTGACCTGACGCTTTGCCTCCACTTCAACGCCATCGGCGAGGGCGACCGTCCCGCGCCCGACAACCGCCTGCTGGTGATTATCCACGGCGCCTACACGCCCGGCAGCGTGGATACGCCCCAGCGAAAGTTTGAACTGCTCTGGAAACTGCTCGAAAACTCGCACCCGACCGAACTGGCCGCCGCCGACACCATCAGCCGCGTGATGGCCGCCGATCTGAAACTGCCGCCGGAGCATGCGGGCATGGACCCGAACAGCACCGGGGCGGGCAACAACCCCTACATCAGCGCCCGCAACCTCATCGCGAACCGGCTTTTTCACGGCCCGGTGATTTATCTGGAGCCGTATTACCAGAACAACCCGGCGACCTACGCGCGCCTGCTGGCCGGCGACTACGAGGGCGAGCGGGTCATCGATGGCCAGAAGCGGCGCTCCATTTTCCGGGAATACGCGGATGCCGCGGTGCATGGGGTCCTGGAGTTCTATGCCCGGCACACCGTGGCGCGTTGAAACCGGACGGGCCGCGCTTGCAGGAAGGCGGGCGTGCCGGTACCTTCGCGCATTGCAGCCATGAAGAAGACCAACACCAGACTCCAACCGGCCACGCTCTGTGTCCATGCGGGTGGTTACCACGACGAAGCCACGGGCGCCATCACCACGCCCATTTTCACCGCGTCGTCGTACGGTTATCCCAGCCCCACGGGCCAGAACACGTACCAGCGTTACTTCAATGTTCCCAACCAGCGCGCCGTCGCGGACAAGCTTGCCGCGCTGGAGCAGGGCGACGACGCACTGATCTTTGGCAGCGGCATGGCTGCCATCACCACCGTGTTGTTCGCGCTGCTGAAGCCCGGCGACCACGCCGTCTTCCAGGAGGATTTGTACGGCGGTTCCTACCATTTCGTGGCCGCGGAACTGACGCAGTTCGGCGTCGAGGTCTCGTTCGTGAAAACCGGCGGTGATTTCGCGGCGGCGATCCGGCCCGCCACGAAGCTCATTTATGTGGAGTCGCCGTCGAATCCGCTCCTGCATTGCGTGGACCTTGCCGCCATCGCCGCGCTGGGCAAATCACGCGGGGTGCTGACGGTCATCGACAACACCTTTGCCTCGCCGATCAACCAGAACCCGCTGTCCCAGGGCATCGACATCGTCATCCACAGCGCCACGAAATATCTCAACGGCCACAGCGATCTCAACGCCGGCGCGGTGATCGCCTCGGGCGACCTCATTGCCCGCCTCCGGCCCAGCGCGGTCAATCACGGCGGCATGCTGGACGCCCATGCCTGCTACATGCTCGAACGCGGCCTGAAGACGCTGGCCTTGCGCGTCGGGCGGCAGAACGAAAACGCCGGCCGGCTCGCGCGCTGGCTCCAACAGCATCCGGCGGTCGTCCGCGTCAATTATCCCGGCCTGCCGGACCATCCCGACCACGCCGTCGCCGCGCGCCAGATGCGCGGCTTTGGCGGGATGCTGTCGGTGGAACTGCGCGATGCGGCGCAGGCCGTCGCGACGTTGGGCAGGTTCCAGCTCGCCACCTCCGCGCTCAGTCTCGGCGGTGTCGAGACGCTCGTGAGCAGCCCGGCCAGGACCTCGCATGTCAAGATGACCGCCGCGGAACGCGCCGCCGTCGGCATCGGCGATGCCCTGCTGCGCGTCTCCGTCGGCATTGAGGACGCCGACGATTTGATCGCCGACTTTTCCCAGGCGCTGGCAGCGGAGTGATGCCATGAAAATCCTTGTGGACGAAAACATACCGTTTGGCCGCGAAGCGTTCGGCCGGCTGGGCGATGTCGTGACCCTGCACGGCCGTAAGATGGATGCCGCGGCCGTCCGCGACGCGGACCTTCTCATCATCCGTTCGATCACGAAAGTCGGCCGCGAACTGCTCGAGGGCAGCCGTGTCCGTTTCGTCGGCACCTGCACCATCGGCACCGACCATGTGGACGAGGCGTATTTGCGCGAGCGCGGCATTGCGTTCACCAGCGCGCCGGGTTGCAACGCCAACTCCGTCGCGGAATACGTCGTCTGTTCGCTGTTGGTGCTGGCGAAGCGCGGCGGGTACAGGCTCGAAGGCAGGACCCTCGGCGTGGTCGGCGTCGGCAACGTGGGCAGCAAGGTCGTCGCCAAATGCGAGGCGCTCGGCATGAAGGTGCTGCAGAACGATCCGCCGCGGGCGCGGCTCTTTCCGTGCGACAAGCAGTTCCTGCCGCTGGAGGCGTTGATGGAGAGCGACTTCATCTCGCTCCACGTACCGCTGACGAAGACGGGCGCGGACAAGACCTGGCACATGGCCGACGCGGCGTTCCTGAAACAGATGACACCGGGCGCCGCGCTGCTCAACACCTGCCGCGGACCCGTGCTCGACAGTGCCGCCATCCCGCCCCATGACTTCCGGCTCCCGCAGTCCCTCGTCCTCGACGTCTGGGAAGGCGAGCCGGCCATCGATGTGACGATTCTTGACCGCGCCGCTCTCGGCTCGCCGCACATTGCCGGCTATTCCTATGACGGCAAGGTCAACGGCACCACGATGGTGTACCAGGCCGCGTGCAAGGCCGTCGGAGTCGCGGCGGATTGGGATGCCCGGCCGTGGCTGCCGCCGTCGCCCCACGCGCAGCTCACGCTCGACGCCACGGGCCGCGACGACGAGGATGTGCTGCGCGAGGCGGCGCTTACCGTCTATGACATCGAGGCGGACGACCGCCGGCTGCGCGCCATTGCAGGCTTGCCAGCGGGCGAACGAGGTGCATACTTCGACCGTTTGCGGAAAGAGTATCCGCAGCGCCGCGAGTTTCAGAACTCAACCATTACCCTTCGCGGCGGCAGTGCAGTCATCCGCCGGAAACTGGCGGGGGTTGGATTCAACTTGAACGAGTAGCCGCCGACGCTTGCCACGTATGACGTGGTAAGGAGGCGAGACAACGGACAGTCGCAACCAGTCCGCCGCCTTACGACGGCGGCTGCTTTTTGAAAGGAATAGGATGAGCGAAGCACAAGCAGACATTGCATTGATCGGCCTGGCCGTGATGGGCCAGAACCTGATTTTGAACATGAACGACCACGGCTTCACCGTGGTGGCGTACAACCGCACCGTTTCGAAAGTGGACGATTTCCTCGCCAACGAGGCCAAGGGCACCAAGATCCTCGGCGCGCATTCGTTGCAGGAGATGGCCGGGTTGCTCAAGCGCCCGCGCCGCGTCATGCTCATGGTCAAGGCCGGCAGCGCCGTGGACGAGTTCATCGAGCAGCTTCTTCCCGTGCTCGAGCCGGGCGACATCATCATAGACGGTGGCAACTCGCTCTTCGAGGACACCATCCGCCGCACCAAGTACGTCGAGAGCAAGGGCCTGCTCTACATCGGCACCGGCGTCTCCGGCGGCGAGGAAGGTGCGCGCCGCGGTCCCTCGATCATGCCGGGCGGTTCGCCCGCCGCGTGGCCGCACGTGAAACCGATCTTCCAGGCCATCTCCGCGAAGGTCGGCGACGGCGTGCCGTGCTGCGACTGGGTCGGTGAGAACGGCGCGGGCCATTACGTGAAGATGGTCCACAACGGCATCGAATACGGCGACATGCAGCTCACCTGCGAGGCCTACCACCTCATGAAGGACGGCCTCGGTATGACCGCCGACGAAATGCACGAGGTCTTCAAGCAGTGGAACGAAGGCGAACTCGGCTCCTACCTTGTTGAGATCACGCGCGACATCCTCGGCAAGAAGGACGACGACGGCGCGCCGCTCGTGGACAAGATTCTCGACACCGCCGGCCAGAAAGGCACCGGCAAGTGGACTGTGAAAAGCTCCGCCGATCTCGGCGTGCCCACCTCGCTCATCACCGAGGCGGTCTTCGCCCGCTGCGTGTCCGCGATGAAGGACGAGCGCGTGAAGGCGGCGCAGGTGTTCAAGCCCGGCAACGCGAAATTCGCCGGCGACCGAGCGGCGTGGATCGAGGACATCCGCAAGGCGCTCTATGCCTCGAAGATCATCAGCTACGCGCAGGGCTACATGCTCATGCGCGAGGCGGCGAAGGAGCACAAGTGGAACCTCAACAACGGCGGCATCGCCCTCATGTGGCGCGGCGGCTGCATCATTCGCAGCGTCTTCCTCGGCGAGATCAAGCGCGCGTTTGACAAGAACCCGAATTTGACCAACCTGCTGCTCGATCCGTTCTTCAAGAAGGCCATCAAGGGTTGCCAGCGGAGTTGGCGCAAGGTCATCGCCACCGCCGTCAAGAAGGGCATCCCGGTGCCGGCATTCAGCACGGCGCTGGCGTTCTTCGAAGGCTTCCGCGCCGAGCGGCTGCCCGCGAACCTGCTCCAGGCCAAGCGCGACTA
>CAZAAF010000197.1:0-8156 GCA_964482575.1 uncultured Verrucomicrobiota bacterium
GTGGGTTCGCCGTCCGCCGTGTTAATCCGGCGCAGCGTCCTGGAGCGGTCGGGCGCGTTTGATGAAGACCGCCGGTTGATTGGCGTGGAAGACTGGGAGTTATGGGCGCGGCTGGCGTTCTTTGGCCCGGTGGTATGCCGGCGCAAGCCGCTCGTGCACTACCGGAGGCACAAGGGGAATTTCCCCATCGCGGAAATGCGGTTGCGCTACCCCTGGGTGGTGGATGCCTTGCTGCGCAACCTGCCCGTGAACCCGGACCAGCGTGTGGACATGTGCGCCACCAGCGCGCACCGGCTTGTGGATTATGCGGAGGAACTGCTCCAGATCGAGGAACGGGAACCGGCCGGGCATTGTCTGAAGGCTTCGGCAAGGTTGTTCCCGGCCATCGAAAACGATCCGACCTATCGACAACTGGTGGCCCAGTCCCAAATTACGAATTAATCAAGTTGAAGCGTGCTTTTGCCGATTTACAAGTTATTGTTTTATGGCTAAGAGTGTACGCAACCGCCAGGCGGGCGGAAAGTGCCGGCAGTCGGATTGACCAATGACGACCGCAAAGCCCATTCGAATCCTGTACGTCGAGGATAATCCCGGGGAAGTCGTCCTGATGCGCGCCTTGTTGTCGGAGGCCGGTGCGGATCAGTTTGAGCTGATATCCGTGGACCTCTTGTCAAAGGGAATGGAACAGCTCGCGGCCGCCAGTTTTGATTTGGTAATGTTGGATTTGGGCCTGCCCGACAGCCAGGGATTGAAGACCTTCACCACGGTTCACACCCGAGCTCCCCACATGCCGATCATCGTCTTGAGCGGCGTGGACGACGAGTCCGTGGCGATCAAGACCGTGCATGAAGGCGCGCAGGACTATGTGGTGAAGGGGCAGGTGGATGCTCACTTGCTGCGCCGGACGGTTCACTACGCCATCGAACGCAAGCGCGCGGAGCAGGCTTTGGCGGAGCAGCACAAGCTGCTGCGCACGCTGATTGACAACCTGCCGGACCTGATTTACGCCAAGGACCCTCAGGGCCGGTTGTTCCTCAACAACAGCGCCCATCTGCATTTTCTGGGAGTCTCCAAACGAGAGGACGTGCTGGGCAAGACCGTCTACGACTGTTTCCCGAAGGAAATTGCCGACGCATTCTTTGCCGACGAACAGCGCGTGATCCAGTCGGGCGAATCCCTGATCAACCAGGAGGAGGCCTCGGTGGATCGCGCCGGGAAACGGATTTGGGTGCTGACCACCAAAGTGCCCTTGCGCGACGAAACGGGAAAACCGTTGGGGCTGGTCGGCATCACCCGGGACATCACCGCGCGCAAACAGATCGAGCAGCGCCAGAACATGCATTCGGGCGTGACGCGGGTGTTGTCCGAGGCGGGATCGGAGGCCGATGCGATTCCCAAGGTGTTGCAGTGCGTGTGCGAAACCATGGAGTGGGATTTGGGCCAGATGTGGAACCTGGACCCCAAGACCAGCCGTTTGGTGTGCGCCAATTCCTATGCCGTACCGGCCTTTGCCGACGCCGAATTGAGCCTGGTTTGTCGCCGGACGACCTTTGCCTCCGGCGAGGCGCTCCTCGGCCGGGTGTGGGCCGCGGATCGCCCGGAATGGGTCTCCGATTTGACCGCGGAGCCCCGTTCACCTTGGGCGACGGCGGTCGTTCAGGCGGGCTTGCGTGAAGCCATGGCTTTCCCTGTGGGCAACCATGGCGGCGTCCTCGGCGTCATGATTTTCTTCAGCCACGCGCTCGGGGTCATGGACGAGTCCTTGCTCGCGATCATGCAGGACATCGGGCGGCAGATCGATCAGTTTGTCCAGCGCAAGCACGTGGAAGATGCGTTGGAAGAGGAGCGCAACCTTCTCCGATCGTTGATCGACAGCCTGCCGATTCACATCTACGTGAAAGACCGCGAGGGCCGGTTTACCGTCGTCAATCAGGAGGTGGCTCGGTTCTTCCACAAGAACAGTCCGGCGGAAGTCGCGGGCAAATCCGATTTTGATTTCTTCTCCCAGGGATTGGCGGAGAGCTTTCGCGCCGAGGAGCGGGCCGTCCTCGAGTCCGGGAGCACCATCGTCAACCGCGAAGCCCGGGTCACCGACGAGCGGGGCAAGGACCGATGGATTCTCACCATCAAGGTGCCGTTCCGGGACAGCCGGGGCAATATCGTCGGCTTGGTGGGTGCCACCCGCGACATCACCGATTTCAAGGAAAACGAAGAGCGGTTGCGCAAGGCCAATACCGATTTGGAGAAGAGCAAGGAGGATCTGGAGCTTTCCAATCAGCAACTCAAAGCCGCCCAATTGATGCTTTTTGAAGCCGAAAAACACCATGCCGTGGGACGTCTGGCCGCGGGGGTGGCTCATGAGGTCAAGAACCCGCTGGCGACCATCCTCATGGGCATCAATTTCCTCTCCAAGATCATCCCGTCCACTGATAGCAACGCCACCATGGTTCTCGGGGAGATGGGCAGCGCCATCAAGCGCGCCGATACCATCATTGCCGAGCTGTTGGAATTTTCCTCGCCGAGCAAGATGGATTCCATGCCGGAAGATCTCAACAGCATCATCGTGCGCTCTCTCGGTTTGGTGAAGCATGAGCTCGACAAGCACCATATCTTGGTGGAACAGAAGCTGGGCGAGAACCTGCCGCTTGTGCAGGTGGATCGTAACAAGATCGAGGAAGTCTTTGTCAACGTCTTCACCAATGCGGTCCATGCCATGTTGCCGGGCGATTCGGGAAAGTGGTCGGCCACCACGTTCGTCAACGTGTTTACCAGTCCCGAGCATCCCATCCCTTCCTGCGGCATCCTGACCGTGCGCACGTACGCCAAGACGGTGGAATCCTCCAAGGTCCGGCACGACGCCGGCGACCGCAGCGGGGTCCGCCTTCGCGCCGGCGACATGGCGGTGGTGACCGAGGTGGATGACACCGGCCATGGCATTTCGGAGGACAACCTCCAGCGCGTTTTTGATCCGTTCTTTACGACCAAGCCCACGGGTGTGGGCACCGGCCTGGGCCTGACGGTGGTCCGAAAAATCCTTGAGTTGCACAGCGGCACCATCGAGCTGTCCAATCGGCCGGAGGGCGGTGTCCGCGTTACCATTACGCTCAAAGCTGAAAGGAGATGACCTGTCGTGGACAAGAAACGTATTCTGGTTGTGGATGATGACCACTCGTTCTCGCAGATGCTGAAGCTCAACCTCGAGCATGCAGGTCCTTATGACATCCGGGTTGAGAACAGTGGTGCTCACGCTCTCACCACCGCGCGCGAGTTCCGACCTCATCTCATTCTCCTCGATGTCATCATGCCTGAAGTGGACGGTGGCGACGTCGCCGCCCAACTCAAGGAAGATGCCGAGTTGAAGAATATTCCCATTGTTTTTCTGACCGCGCTCGTGAGTGGCCAGGAAAACGTCTCCGGCGGACTCATTCGCAGCGGCTACCGGTTTCTCGGCAAGCTCGCCAGCGAACAGGAGATCCTCCAATGCATCGAGGAGAACATCCGGTAGGCGTCCGCCACCGTCCTGCCGGACCGCGCTTGCCACCGGTCTCCTGCCACGGCCGGTACATCGGTGTCCGGGACATTGTGGAGTGCCTGTCATCCCCGGACGAACACTGCGAGTTCCTGATGAGTTTCGGCCATCGTTATTACTGTAATCACCCTCAGCGATTGCAGATCGTCAAACGGATGACCTCCGTGGCGCACAAGCCCAGTGGGCATCTGCGCGTTTCATCCGCCGCCACGCATCACGCGGTGAATCCCTGAAGCCGGTTCGTCTTTCCCAGTCCTGGCCGTTGCCGAGGGGGCGGCTTGTCGCAACTCCGGGTCCCAAGCCCACATCGCAGAGCCTGCATGCACCCCTTCGATCGGGCCGCATGCGAACGTGCTGGAGGGGTGCGCTTGTTGTACTGTGCTAAGGACGCCGTGTGACAACGAGACGCGAAGTCGGCAGAATGGAATGCGGACAGCAGGAATGGACGCAACAGTTTAGGGAGGACCTGCAATTTTATTCCGAGACCGGTTACATGAACCCGCAGACCGCGCGCCTTTGTTCTCAGGAGCCCACCTGCATTTTGCGAAACGAAGCCAAATGCAAAATCCAAGTGTCGTATTTGCAGTATGTTGCAAAACACACGGCGCACAGTTCGACAAAACGAAGCCAAATGTTGAACCGTCGATGGCACGGATGGGGAAGAATGGATTGGCTGCAAATGACGCGAATGGGGGGACTGAAAGGTGCGACTCGAAGCTCCCAGACCGACCCGCGGCCCGTCATGGCCGTTTACGGCAGCGTCCGTCTTACCCATCCCCTGCGTGCGTTGCGTGGTTCCAATTTTACGAAACGAAGCCAAATCAAAAAATTAACCATCGTAATTGCAGTGGGTTGCAATGCAGGGTGGTGTACAATCTGCGAAACGAAGCCAAATGTTGGAGGAAAGAGAGGCTGGAGTCCGTATCCACAATCCAACCGCGGCTCATGCCAAGACGCCAACAACCCAGCGAGGCAACCTTACCCATCGGGTGGCTCGTTTCGTTGGGACGAACGCCCTGTTTGGCGGGGACTCCTGTTTCAGGCGTTTCCGCTATCGATGACTGCATCGGCGGTGTTGTTGACTCCAAAGGAGGCGGCTTCTATGCTCTGAAACACCTCGGTCTTCGTTCCATGCGGCGGATGTCGTTGGAGTGGACCGGTGCGAATTAATCTGAGGTCGGAATTGAATCTGCCGTTTGAATTTTTTATTTGTCTGCGCTACTTGAAGCCGAAGCGGGCGTTTGCATCGGTGATCACGCTCATTTCGCTGCTGGGTGTCATGCTCGGCGTGGCCGTTCTCATTGTTGTGCTCTCGGTCATGAGTGGATTTGACCGCGATTTGCGGGCCAAGATTCTCGAGATGAATTCCCATCTGGTGGTGACCAACGGTGGGATCATCGATCATTCGGACAAAATCCTGAAGACAATCCTTGCTGTGCCGGGTATCAAGTCGGCCTCCCCGTATGTGTGGGGGCCAGTGCTCATCGAATGCGACCGCAAGGCCTTTACCCCTTACGTCAAGGGGATTGATCCAGTGCGCGATCGGCGGGTAACCGAGCTGGAACGTTACGTCACCCGCGGGAAATACGAGTTGGACGGTCAGAGTGTCATCGTTGGTACCGAGATGGCGCGGCAGTTCAACATAATTCCCGGGGACAAGATCACGGTGTATTCGCCGAGGAACTTCCAGCAACGCAAGGAAGTGTACCTGCCCGTGGAATTGACGGTGACCGGCATCTTCGATTCCGGTCTTTATGAATACGACCTTGGCATCATGTTCACTTCGTTGGCGGTTGCGCAGGACCTCTACAACCTCGGCCAGGGTGTGCATGAAATTGCCGCCATGGTGGACGGGGGGAACAACCCGGTGCATTGCCGGGAGGTGGCGGATGCCCTGGGCGCACAGCTCAAGCCTCCCTTGCGGGTGGAGACGTGGATGCATCGTAACAAGAAGGTGCTGATGGCCGTGCAGGTGGAGAAAAACGTGATGTTTTTCATCCTGTTTTTCATCATCATCGTCGCGGCTTTCGGCATTTGCAGCACCCTGATCACCATCACCATCCAGAAAACGCGCGAGATTGGCGTGTTGAAGGCGTTGGGCGCGGGACCGTTGGGAATCATGTCCATTTTTGTACTGCAGGGATTCGTGGTTGGTGTCATTGGTACGTTGCTCGGTCTCGGGGCCGGCATGTTGTTGCTACACTACCGCAACCCGTTCAATCACTGGCTTTCCAGCGTGGTGGGTTGCGAATTGTTCCCGCGCGAGATTTACAATTTTTCGGAAATCCCGGCGCAGATCAACACGCCGGACGTGGCGTTGATTTGTGTGGCGGCGCTGGTGATTTGCACGGTGGCGGGCATCATTCCGGCGCTGCGGGCGGCACGGCTTGATCCCGTGGAGGCTCTGCGCTATGAGTGAGATCGCCCACACCCATCAGACGAAGCCAGCCGTGGAACCGCTGCTTGTCGCCCGCAACCTGCACAAGACCTACTCGCTCGATGTGTCGCGGCTGGATGTGTTGAAGGGAATTGAGCTGCAGGTGAAACGGTCGGAATCGGTGGCCCTGGTCGGAGCCTCGGGCGCGGGCAAGAGCACCTTGATGCATGTGCTGGGCGGGCTGGATCGGCCGACATCGGGCGGCGTCTGGCTCGACGGTGAATCCCTGTACGAACTGCCCTCGCGCCATCTCACGCGATTGCGCAACCGGAAGGTCGGTTTTATTTTTCAGGCGTACCAGTTGCTGCCCGATTTGGAGGCGGTGGAAAACGTGGCGTTGGCGGGATGGGTGGCCCGACGCCCGGTGGCGCAGGTGCGAAAGAAAGCGGAAGAACTGCTCGCGTTGGTCGGCCTCTCCGGCCGCATGCATCACCGGCCGGTCGAGTTGAGCGGCGGGGAACAACAGCGGGTGGCCATCGCGCGGGCCCTGGTGAACGATCCGGTCCTTCTGTTCGCGGATGAACCGACCGGCAACCTGGATTCAACGACGGGCGGCGGCGTGATGGAATTGTTGTTGCGTTTGCAACGCGAGCGCGGCATGACTTTGATTCTGGTGACGCACGACGTGGGCATTGCGCGGCAATGACAGCGGGTAATGGAGATTCGCGACGGCGTCCTTGGCGGAGTTTAAATAAGCAGCAGGAACGAACAGGCAAATGAAAATCTACATTGACGGCCGATTTTACTCGGAGCGTAACGCGAAGATTTCCGTGTTCGACCACGGAGTGCTGTATGGGGACGGCGTCTTTGAGGGAATTCGCTTTTACAAGGGGCGCGTCTTCAAGCTCGACGAGCATCTGGACCGCCTGTATGCCTCGGCGAAGGCGATCCTGCTGACGATCCCGATGTCGAAAGACGAACTGTCCGAGGCGACGCTCAAGACCTGCCGCCTGAACCGGTTGAAGGATGGCTACATCCGCCTGGTGGTGACGCGCGGTGTGGGCAATCTCGGTCTGAGTCCGTACAAGTGCAAGAAGGCCTCGGTGTTCATCATTGCGGCCACCATCGAGTTGTATCCGGAGAGCGTTTATCGCGAGGGGCTGAAGGTGGCGACCACCGGCAGCATGCGGACGCCGGCGATCGTGCTGAGCCCTGCGGTCAAGTCGCTGAATTACCTGAACAACATCCTGGCCAAGGTCGAGGCGATCCGGGCCGGCGCGGAAGAGGGATTAATGCTCAACTCGCAGGGTCTGGTGGCCGAATGTACGGGTGACAACATATTCGTCATCAAAGACGGGGCGCTCATCACGCCCCCGATCACAGCGGGCGCCTTGGACGGTATCACCCGGCGGACGGTCATGGCGTTGGCGGCCCAGGCCGGGCTGCCGGTGCGCGAACAGGACATGGCGCGTTACGATATTTACACGGCGGATGAGTGTTTCCTCACCGGAACGGCAGCGGAAGTGGTGCCGGTCGCGGAGGTGGACGGGCGTGTCATTGGTACGCGCCGGCCCGGCCCGGTGACGCTGGACCTCATGCGGCGATACCGGGAGTTGACAGCGGGCGAAGGAGCGCCAATTTACTCCTAGTCGGGAACAGCTTTATGCTTTGCGATTTTTGCAAGGAAAACGAGGCCACCATCCACCTCTCCCAGGTGGTGGGGGACAGTGTCTCCAAGGTGGACCTTTGTGAGGCGTGTGCCAAGGCCAAGGGCATCACGGATCCGGGCAACATCACCCTGCTGGGCGATGTGCTGGGCGAATTCGGCGCTGGCCCGGTGGCGGCGGATTCCGAGGGGCTGCGGTGCCCGGCTTGCGGGTTCACCCAGGCCAATTTCAAGAAGCAGGGCCGGCTCGGGTGTGGCGTTTGTTACGAAACGTTCGAACCGGGACTGAAGCCGTTGTTGAAGGCCATGCACAAGGGCGAGCGGCACGTCGGCAAGACGCCCCGCAGGGCGGCTGCCAGCGGGTCCCCCGATCGCATCAAACAGCTTGAGAAGGAGCTGGCCCGCGCCATCAAGGACGAACGTTTTGAACAAGCCGCACTGTTGCGGGATGAAATCCGGTCGCTGGAAGCGGGAATGAAACCGCGCCCGGCCGCCTGAGTGTTGCCCCGTCACGGAAATCGACAGCCTATGGACAATAGCGAGACACGCGCGGAGGACGGTTCAGACATGCGCCGGCTGGTGGT
>CAZAAF010000198.1:0-8149 GCA_964482575.1 uncultured Verrucomicrobiota bacterium
CCACGCTCACGTCACCGACGTGTTTGTGAAACCGAGCGTCCGCCGCAAGGAGCTGGCCGTGCAATGCGAGCTGGCCGGCGCCCCCGAACACTTCAAGCTCGAAGCCGTTGTCCGCGATGGCGACAGGATTGTGAAACGGTTCGCCGGCACGACCCCGGCGTTTGCCGGACGCTGGAGCGATCCCAAACTCTGGGAGCTGGACCAGCCGAACCTCTACCGGCTCAGCGTCCGGCTGCTGGACGCGCACAACAACCTCCTCGACGAAACAACGCCTGTCACGTTCGGTTTCCGTGAATTCAGGATCGAGGGCCGCGATTTTCTCCTCAACGGGAAGCGGTTCCACCTGCGCTGTCTCGACTGCTCCAACGCCGGCGACTTCGGCATCGCCTCGCTTGCCGCCTGCAAGACGACGTTCGCCCGCGCCCGCGCGCTCGGGTTCAACTACGTCATCCATTCGCACTACGACTACGAGCCGCAGTCGTTCGCCTACGTCGAGGACCTGTTGCGGGCCGGCGATGAGGCCGGATTCCCGATGAGCTACACGATCCGGCACGTGAAGCAGATTTTCCGCGACATGGATGACCCGGCCAAACGCGCCGGCTGGGAGGCGGTGGTGGATTACGAGATGCGGCGCGTGCGGAATCATCCCTGCATTTTCATGTGGGCGATGAACCATAATTTCACCGGCTGGGCCGACGACCAGAACCCGGCGCAGCGCGACGGCCTCTTCGAACCCAAGCCATCCGATGACGAGCGGCGCGCCGCGCGCCGCCACGCCGCGCGCACCGGCGAATCGCGGGTGATGGCGCGCGACTACACGCGGCCCGCCTACCATCACGAGAGCGGCAACCTCGGCCAGATGATCACGCTCAACAATTACCTGAACTGGACGCCGCTGCAGGAGCGCATCGAATGGCCCTCGCACTGGGCCACTGCCGGCGTGAAGCCGCTGTTTCTGGTCGAGTTCGGCCTGCCGCACCAGGCGAGCTGGGGCGGCCATCGCACCGGGCCGTTCATCTGGCGCAACAAGGTCAACTCCGAGCCGCTGGCCGTCGAGTTCGCCGCCATCACCACTGGCGACCACGCGTACGACCTCACCGAAGACGAGGAGGCACACACGCGCGTCATCGAGCGGATTTACGCGAGCCACGAGCCCTTTCACATCACGTCGGTGCTGGGCGCCTACTGGCAGCGACGGTGGGAACACAACTTCCTCGATATCAAATCGCTGTTCACCACGCAAACCTGGCCGGCCTTTCGCACCTGGAACCTCAGCGGCATCCTACCGTGGGACCAGGAGGATTTCTTCAAGCCGCGGGCAGGAATGAAACACGAGCCGGTCGAGTTGCCCACGGACTGGGCACGGCTGCAGCGACCCGGCATCGCGCCGGATTTCCAGCCGGCGAGCGATGACTGGCTTCGCGCGCCGAAGCTCGAGGGTTGTTTCGACGAGACATCCCTTTCCAAGGTCTTCCGCCGTGTCAATTGCGACACGCTCGCGTGGATCGCCGGTCCGCCGGCCCGTTTCACGGCCAGGGACCACGTCTTCGCCGCCGGGGAAACCGTGACCCGGCAGGCGGCCGTGGTGAATGACCTGCGCGAGCCGGCCGCCGCGAAGTGGGAATGGACCGCGACGTTGTCCGGCAAGGTCATCGCGCGCGGCAGCGGCAGCGCCAGGATACCCGCAGGGGACAAACGGCTCACCCCGTTCCGTTTCGACCTGCCGGATGTTTCAGCGGATGCCCACGGCGTGATCGAACTGCACGCCACCATCAACGGCCGGCATGACGAGACGCTGGAGAATCGTTTTGAGTTCGACGTGCTGACGCCGTCGCGCATCATCCCGGTGGCCGGCGTCGCCTGCTACGATCCCAAGGGCGCGACGCTGGCGTTGCTGCGCGCCCACGGCATCACCGCGCGCACCGTGGATCAACCCGTCTGTCCCGCCGACTGCAAGGTGTTCGTCGTTGGCCGCGAAGCCATCTCGCCCGACGGTCCCGGGCTGGATGTCGCCGCAGCGACGCGCGCGGGTATCACCGTGTTGATCTTCGAGCAAACCGAGGACGTGCTGCAGAAACGCTGGGGGTTCCGCACGGCAAGTCCCGGCACACGCCGCGTGTTCGTGCGGCAACCGGCGCATCCGGTCTGCCAGGGGCTCACCGACGAGTTGTTGCGCGACTGGCGCGGCAACGCCACGCTCGTGGAGGCGTATCCGGCGCAGGGCGGGTTCCACAAAAAATATCCGACCTCCGACTGGTGCGGATTCGCCAACACCCACACGTGGCAGTGGGGCAACCAGGGCTGCGTGGCCAGCGTGGTCATCGAGAAACCGCAGCGCGGTAATTGGAGTGTCCCGCTCGACTGCGAATTCGACCTCCAATACTCGCCGCTGCTGGAGTGGCTCGCGCCCGGGGGCGGTCGCGTGATCTTCTCGCAGCTCGATTTCACCGGCCGCGACGCACGCGATCCCGCCGCGGAACGGTTGCTGGCGAACCTGCTGGCCTATGCGCAGTCGGGGGCTGGCCCTTCGCTGGCCGGCGCGGCGTACACCGGCGGTGAAATGAAATGGAAGAACGAACTTGCCGCGGATGCCGGCACCGGAGACACCGTGCTGGTCGCGCCGGGCACCGACATGGCCGCCGCGAAAGCGGCTGCGGCCAAAGCCCGCACGATCGTGTGCGTGGGCTGCGAAGGCAGCCGCCTGAGCCAGCTTCTGGGGGCAACCGTGAAGACCGAGCCGCGCGCCGTCACGCACACGCACATCGGCCGTCCCACCGGGGGCGCGCTCACCGGTCTGGGCGACGGCGACTTCCACTGGCGCGGATGGACGACGGTCCCGGCGATTGTCAGCGCACCGCCGGAACTCAAGGTGGCGGCCACCGGCGTTTGCGCGGAAGGCGACGTTGCCGGGAAACACGTGGTCCTCGTGCAATTCGCACCGGAGCAGTTCGACTGGAAGGAGAAGCCGTACCTGAAACTCTCCCAGCGCCGCGCCGCCATCAGCCTCGCGCGCATCCTGACCAATTGCGGCGTGCGGCTGTGCGCGCCCGTCGTCGAACGGCTGGCCGCGCCGGCGGCGAAGACCGGGGAGCGGCGATGGCTGGACGCCTTTTATCTCGACGAGCCAACAACGCTCGATGATCCTTATCGTTACGAGAGGTGGTAGTCATGGAGACGGGTCGTTGCGCACGTGGCTGTCCCGGATTCTGCCGGTGCCCTGCGGCAAACGACCCCAACCCAAGGAGAAACCATGAAGTGGAATCGTTGGATATGGCTTGGTCTGTGTCTGGCCGCTGCTGTTGCGTTCGCGGCCGAGCGGCTGCCTGCCGGAAGCTACAAGTTCCGTGAAACCGTCGTCGAAGGCATCCCGAAGGAATGGGGCCGGCTCGTCAACGCCAGTTCCTTTTCCGATGGCTCGGCGGCGATGTTCTTTGAAGCGTCGGACGGCACCATCCGCCGGGTGACGGCAAAGTTCTTCAGCTCGGACGTCCAGTGGGGACCGCGGGTCGTCGCCGTCCCGCGCCCGTAGTCCGTTCCCGGCTTTGGGCTGGGAAGCGCGGGCTCCCTTTCCGCCGGCCCGGGGAACCGTGACAATTGCGACGCCCGCCGTCAGAGCTGCGACACGTTTGACGCGGGCCGCGGCCTAGAATCCACCCGTCCATGTGAATGGTCGGCGCCCTGAGAACAAACGCCCGGAACAGACATGAATGACGAAATCTGGGACGTACACACCCATCTTGCCGGCGTGCCCGGCAAGACGCCCGAGGAGAAGCTGGAGCGCCTGCTTGGCTATGCCGACCGTGTGGGCATTGCGCGGCTGTGCGTCATGATGGGGATGGCGTGGAACTACGACCCCACGCCGGAATTCATGCGGCAAAGCAACGACGAGGTGCTTCGCGCCCTCCGGCGCTTCCCCGACCGCGCATTCGGCTTCGTCTACCTCAACCCGAAGCATACGCAGGCCAGCCTCGATGAACTCAACCGCTGTGTTCGCGACGGGCCGATGGTGGGCGTGAAACTCTGGGTGGCGCTGCACTGCAACGACCCCCGGCTCGATCCGCTGGTGGCGCGGGCGGCGGAGCTGAAAGCCGTGGTGACGCAGCATTGCTGGATCAAGGTCACCGGCAACCTGCCCAACGAATCCACGCCCATGGACCTGGCGGAACTCGCGGCGCGTCATCCGAAGGCCACGCTCATTTGCGCCCATACCGGCGGCGACTGGGAACGCGGCGTCCGCGTCCTCCGGCCCCATCCCAACATCTACGCGGACATCAATGGCGGCGACCCGACGGCGGGCATGACGGAAATGGCCGTGCGCGAACTGGGCGCCGAGCGCGTGCTCTACGGCAGCGACGCCGGCGGCCGCAGCTTCGCCTCCCAACTGGCCAAGGTCCACGGCGCGGCCATCCCGGATGCCGCCAAGCGGCTCATCTTCGGCGGAAACCTCAAGCGGTTGCTGTGCCCCATCCTGGGCGACAAGGGAATCAAGGTCTGATGAACACCAATGTCTTCCCCTCCCTCGACCGGCGCGAGTTCCTGAAGACCACCGTCGCCGCCGCAAGCGTCATGGCTTTGCAGAACACCGGCACCGTCCGGGCGGCGGAGTCCGCGCAACCCGATCTGGTTGACGTGAACGTCAACCTGTCCCACTGGCCGCTGCGACGGCTGCCATGCGATGACACCGTGGCGCTCGTTACCAGACTCCGCGCCAACGGCGTCACCCAGGCGTGGGCCGGCAGCTTTGACGCGCTGCTGCACCGGGACATCGCCGCGGTCAACGCCCGCCTCGCCGGGGAGTGCCACCGCCATGGCAACGGCCTGCTGACGCCGTTCGGCTCGGTGAATCCGAAGTTCCCGGACTGGGAGGAGGACCTGCGCCGATGCGCCGACGAACATCACATGCCCGGCATCCGGCTGCACCCGAACTATCACGGCTACAAGCTTGACGACCCGGATTTCGCAAAACTGCTGCGTCTCGCGGCGGAGCGCGGCCTGATGGTGCAGCTCGCCGTGACCATGGAAGACCGGCGCATGATGCATCCGCTGCTGCAGGTGGACCCCGTTGACACAGCCCCGCTGGCCGGGGTCATCAAGCAAACGCCCGGTCTCCGGCTGGTGCTCCTGAATGCCATGACCGTCGTGCGCGGCAAGGCGCTGTCGAGCCTGCTCGAGGCCGGCCGCGTCTGTGTGGAGATTGCCATGGTGGAGGGCGTTGGCGGCGTGGCCAATCTGCTCACGCAATCGCCGATGGATCGTGTGCTGTTCGGGTCGCATGCGCCGCTGTTCTATTTTGAATCCGCCTTGCTGAAATTGAAGGAATCGCCGTTGAACGAAAAGCAACTGAGCGCCATCCGCTGCGAGAACGCGCTGGGGTTGCTCAAGAACAGAAGCCATTGAACAAGGAGCCGTCCATGAAAAGCCAATCGTCCGTTTCCCGCCGGGAATTCATCACCGCCACTTCCGCTGCGTTGCTGGCCGGCAACGCGGTGGCCGCTGACGCGCCATTGGCCATCAACGGCGGCCCCAAGGCCGTCAAGAAGGCGCCTGTTGCGGTCAAGCGCTGGGGTGACCTGGAACGCGAACGGCTCAACGCCATGCTCGACCAGGACACGCTCTTCTACTGGAAAGGCCCGCAAACGACGCTGGCGCTCGAACGGTACCGGAAAATCTACCCCTTCAAATACGCCCACACCTGTTCGTCCGGCACCGCGGCCATCCACATCGCCGTCCTCGCCGCCGGCATCGGGCCGGGGGACGAGGTGATCACCTCCCCCGTCACCGACATCGGCACGGTCATCGGCGTCATTTACCAGCAGGGCGTGCCGGTATTCGCCGATCTCGGTGCAAGCACGTACAACCTCGATCCTGCGGATGTCGAGCGGCGCATCACGCCGAAGACCAAAGCCATCATCGCCGTGCATCTCTGCGGCAATCCGTGCGACCTCGACGCGCTCAAGGCCATCGCCGACAAACACAACCTGATCCTCATCGAGGATTGCTGCCAGGCCTGGGGCGCGAAGTACCGCGGCAAGCCCATCGGCACCGTCGGCCACATCGCCTGCTGGTCGCTCCAGAACACCAAGCACATCACCTGCGGTGACGGCGGCGTGGTGGCGTCGAACGACGAGCGGTTCGGCCCGTTGCTGCAGAAGTGTGGCGACAAGGGCGCGGACCGGCTCAAGGGCGGCGGGTTCCACATGTTCGCCACCAACTACCGCATGAACGAGCCGTCCGCCGCCGTGCTCGCGGCCCAACTGGAGCGGCTTGAAGGCATCGCCAGCCAGCGCGCCAAACTCGGCAACCTGCTGACGGAAAAAATCGCCAGCATCCCCGGCATTCTGCCTCATCAGGTGCATCCCCAGGATCGCTGCGTCTATTGGTTCTACTTCATGCGCTTCAAGACCGGCGCGTTCCGCTGCAACCGCGCCGAGTTCGTAAAGGCGTTGGCCGCCGAAGGCGCCCAGTGCAGCGCCGGCTACATTGCCGTGCCGCTGCACCGCGAACAGGTGTTCCAGAAGCACGCCTTCTTTGGCGGCCACTGGCCCGTGCGCGAGATGGGCCTGACGACCATGGACTTCACCAAACACCAGACACCCGAGGTCGAGGCGATCCTCCAGAACGGCATCCGATTCACCATCCACGAGGGCATGACCGAGGAGTACATCCTTGGCGCGGCGGAGGCGGTGCGGAAGGTGGCGGCGTTTTATGCAGTGTGAATGAAGACGGCGCGTGGTAGACTTCGAAGCAGGAGCCAACCATGCACCGGTCGAAATACACCATCGTGGACGAACGTGGAAGGGAAGGCCTTCCAACTTACGATCTTTCAAAGAACAGGGAATATCTGATTGCCTGGATCTCGCAAGATCTCTCGCACCAGACGGACATCTGCATCTACGGCAACCCGGCGGGCTTGCGGCATCTCGCCCGACTCTTGCTGCGCGTGGCTGACCTTGATCAAACGAAAGACACATCGACGCCGGCGGATTCCTGCTTTCATTGCCATGTCTCCACCGGCCTGAATACAGAGGCCCGCGGCGGACTGCCCAGGCTGACCCTGGGCCGGGTTGATTCCAAGAAAGACCCGAAGGAGCTTCGCGATTCGTTTCCTCCACTCGTTCCGCGCTTCTGCAACAAATCAATCCTTGATCCCCGAGACCTGCCAGGAGAATCAAAATGGAATCCATGACTGTGCAGATGACTTACTCATCCAGGAAGCCCTCCACCCATCTCACCCGCCGGCAATTCCTCCACTGCTCCGCCGCCGCGGCGACGGTGGCGTGGCCGGTGCTGGCCGGCGCACGCCCGTTCGGCGCCAACGAGGAGATTCGCATCGCCATCATCGGCTGCGGCAATCGCGGCGGGTCGCACATCGCGGGTTTCGGTCCGCAAAAGAACGTGCGCATCGCCGCGGTCTGCGATCCCGACCGGCTGCGGCTGAAGGCCGCCGCGGACTCGATTGAGAAGAAATTCGGCTACCGGCCCGACGAGGTGGTGGACGTCCGGCGGCTGATGGAGCGCAAGGACGTGGATGCGTTCTCGGTGGCAACGATGCAATACTGGCATTCACTGCCGACCCTCTGGGCGTGCGAGACGGGGCGCGACGTCTATGTCGAGAAACCGCTCGCGCACTTCATCTGGGAAGGCCGGCAGATGGTGAATGCGGCGCGCAAATACAACCGGCTCGTGCAAATCGGCACGCAGGCCCGCTCGCGCGACACCGACCGGCAGTCCTACGAGTTCATCCGGTCCGGCGAGCTTGGCAAAATCCAGTACATCACCTGCTTCGCCAACAAGCCGCGCAAGTCCGTCGGCAAGCGCACCGAGCCCCTGCCGATTCCCGACACCCTCGACTACGAACTCTGGTGCGGCCCCGCGCGCAAGGAGCCGATCTACCGCGACAAACTCCAGTACGATTGCAGTTTCATCTGGAACACCGGTGACGGCGAGTCGTGCAACCAGGGGGTGCACGAGCTGGACATGGCGCGCTGGGTGCTGGGCGAGACGGGCCTGCCGCGGCGGATGATGAGCATCGGCGGGCGGTTCGTGTTCAATGACGCCGGCGAGGTGCCGAACACGCAGATTTGTTACTACGAATACTCCGTGCCGGTCCTCTATGAGGTCCACAACCTGCTCGCGGCCAAGGATGCCA
>CAZAAF010000199.1:0-8145 GCA_964482575.1 uncultured Verrucomicrobiota bacterium
AAAGGTAAAAGGGCAGGATGCAATTACCCGCCATGTGGCTGACTATCGCCCTCGGGGCGTACGTGGCGGGGATGGCGGGCGCGCTTTTATCCTAGCGCGCCAGGCGGTTTGCCAACGTCTTCGGATTCAGCCTGGCCGCGTTCGGAGGGGCGTGCGGCGTTGCCTTCAGCGTGTCGTCGTTGAGCGCGGGCAAGGCGGCCGTGATCGCGCCGGTGACGTTGTGGACCAGCGCCATCCCTGGCGTGCGGCTTGTCGTCGAGGCCGACGCCCTGTCGTGTTTCTTCGTGCTGATCGTCTCGCTGGTCGGGCTGGCCATTTCGGTTTTTTCCATCGGTTACGCCCGGACCTACTACGGGCGCAAGAACGTCGGCGTGATGGCGGGCGTTTTCAATGCGTTGCTGCTGTCCACGACGCTGATCTTCATCGCGGGCAACCTCTGGATGTTTCTCATCGCCTGGGAACTGATGGCCCTGCTGGCCTATGCGATGGTGAGCTTTGAGCATGAGGACCGCGAGACGCGCAAGGCGGGCGTGCTCTACTTCATCATGTCGCATCTGGACGCCGCCTGCGTGCTGCTCGGTTTCCTGGTGCTGGCCCAGGCGACGGGGAATTTCGACTTTGCCAGCCTGCGGGGCATCGGGGCGAAGCTCTCGCCCCAGCAGCGGGATGCCGCGTTCCTGCTGTTCGTGTTCGGGTTTGGCATCAAGGCGGGCGTCGTGCCGCTGCACATCTGGCTGCCGGTGGCGCATCCGGTGGCACCGAGCAATATCTCGGCGCTGATGTCCGGTGTGCTCATCAAGACCGGCATCTACGGCTTGGTGCGGGTCTGCTTCGAGTTTCTCGGGCCGCCGCCGATGTGGTGGGGCGCCACGTTGCTGGCGGCTGGCACCGTGTCGGCGGTGCTGGGCGTGTTGTATGCCTTGATGGAGCACGACCTCAAACGGTTGCTGGCCTATCACAGCATCGAGAACATCGGCATCATTCTCATGGGTCTGGGCGCGGCGCTGATGTTCCTGCAAACGGGACACGCGGTGCTCGCGTCGCTGGCGCTCATCGCCGCCTTGTATCACACCCTCAACCACGCCGTGTTCAAGGCGCTGCTCTTCCTCGGCGCGGGGGCGGTGATGCACGCCACCCACACGCGCAACATGGAGGACATGGGCGGCCTCGCCAGACGCATGCGCTGGACATCGCTTTTCTTCCTCGTCGGCGCGGTAGCGATTTCCGCGCTGCCGCCGCTCAACGGTTTCGTCAGCGAATGGCTCACCTACCAGTCGCTGCTCCAGGGATTCGGCACCACCACCAGCCTCGTCCGGCTCATGTTCCCGCTGGGCGGCGCAATGCTGGCGCTGATCGGCGCGCTGGCCGCGGCCTGTTTTGTGAAGGCGTTCGGCATCACGTTCCTGGCGCAGCCGCGCAGCGACCACGCGCGGAACGCGCACGAAGCCTCGCTGCCGGTGCTCGTCGGGCAGGGCGTGCTGGCGGCGTCCTGCGTCCTGCTGGGCTTGTTCCCGACCGTGTTTCTCAAACTCTTCGATCCGCTCACGCAGCAACTGGCCGGCCACCAGCTCAGCCAGCAGCTCACCCTCACCAACGGCCTCGTGCTTGCGGGCGCGACCGCGCAGGGAGGAACCGTTTCGACCCTCGGTATCGCGCTGATGGCCGTGTGCCTGCTGCCCGTGCCCCTGGCGCTCTGGGCGATGTTTGCGCGCAAGGCGCGAACCCGCATCGCACCGACCTGGGATTGCGGCCAGCGCGGCCTGACGCCGCAGATGGAATACACCGCCACCGGTTTCTCGAAACCGCTGCGCATGATTTTCAAGGCGCTGTTCCGTCCGCGGCGCGAAGTGCAGCGGGAATATGATTTCTCGCCTTACTTCGCCACGACCCTTCGTTTTGAGAGCCACATGGAGGAGGTTTTTCAAACCCGCATTTACCGGCCGGTCATCTTTGGGTTGCTCCGGTTGTCGCGGCGGTTGCGCGCGCTCCAGGCGGGCAGCCTCCAGGCGTACCTCATCTACGTCTTTGTCACGCTCGTGACGCTGCTCCTGTTTGCGTTATGAACCTTGACCCGCTCAACTTTGTGGGACAAACACTGGCGCTGTTGCTGCTCGCGCCGCTGTTGAGCGGTTGCATCAAGAACTGGAAGGCCAAACTGCAGAACCGCCGCGGCCCGCGCCCGTGGCAGGTCTATTTCGATCTCGCCAAGTTCCTGCGCAAGGACATGGTCATCTCCGAGCACACCTCGTGGGTCTTCTCGTTTGCGCCGTACGTGGTCTTCCTGACGGCGCTGCTGGCGGGCCTCATGGTGCCGATGGTCCACGCGCCCGCGCCGTTGCGCCTCTTCGGCGGCGTGCTCGCGGTCGTCGGGTTGCTGGCGCTGGGGCGGTTCTTCCTCGCGCTGGGCGGCCTCGACCCGGGCAGCGCCTTTGGCGGCATGGGCAGCAGCCGCGAGATGACCATTTCCGCCATCGCCGAGCCGGCCATGATGCTGGCGATTTTCACCGTCGCCATCACCGCCGGTTCCACCGACCTGAGCCAGATTGCCCAGAGCACCCAGAGCGCGACCTGGAAGCTCCTGAACCCGGCGCACGTCCTGGCGTTCGCGGCGATGTTCGTCGTGTTGCTGGCGGAGACGGGACGCATCCCCGTGGACAATCCGGCCACGCATCTCGAGCTGACAATGATTCACGAGGCGATGCTGCTGGAATACTCGGGCCGCTACCTTGCGTTCATGGAGTGGGGCGCGTCCATCAAGCAACTGGTGCTGATGACGCTGCTGGTGAACGTGTTCTTTCCGGTGGGTCTGGCGGGGCCGCAGGCTTCCGTGGCTGCGCTGGGAATCAGTCTGGCGGCTTACTTGGCCAAACTGCTGGCGCTTTCAGCCGTGGTGGTGGTGGTGGAAACCACCAATGCCAAAATGCGATTGTTCCGCGTCCCGGATCTGCTCAGCACCGCCTTCGTGCTGGCGGCGCTGGCGTTGCTCTCCACCTTCCTGTTTCAGTGACCATGCACCCTCCCTCCACTCTTGAAGTCGGTTCGCAGATCATCCCGCTGATGGCGACGCTGATGCTTGTCGTGCAACTGCTCCTGATCGCCCAGCGCATGCTGCTCACCAGCATCCGGCTTTTCGCCATTCAATCGCTGCTGCTCGCCGGCATCGCCGCGGTCGTGGCGTATTATTACAACGCCGGCCACGTCTATGTCGTCGCGGTGCTGACGCTCATCGGCAAGGTCATCTTCCTGCCCTGGCTGCTGAACCGTCTGGTGCGCCGCATCCAGATTCATCAGGATATCGAGCCGATGCTCAACGCCCCCACGTCGATGCTGATTTGCGCGGCGCTGACGCTGCTGGGCTACAGCGTCACGCGCCCCTTCACCTCGCTGGAGAAGCTGGGCAACAACACGCTCGCCATCGCCCTGGCGCTGCTGTTGACCGGCTTCTTCCTCATGATCAACCGCCGCAAAGCCCTCACGCAGGTGCTGGCGTTGTTGACGGTGGAAAACGGCGTGATGCTCGCCGCCGTGGCGCTCACCACCTACGGCATGCCGCTGGTGGTCGAACTGGGCATTTTCTTCGATGTGCTGGTGGCGGTGATGGTGCTGGGCATCCTGGTCTATCGCATTCGCGAGAATTTCGACTCGATGGACACCGGCAAGCTGGACGAGTTGAAAGGCTGACATGTTATTGCTCACACCCATCCTGCTTGTCCCGCTCGGCGTTGCGCTGGCATGCCTGGTCGTGCCTTCGCGGCGCTTCATGGCGGCGCTGGGTGTGCTGGCGTTGGCCATCACGCTGGGATTGGGCTTGGCGTTGCTGCTCGAGGTGGTGGCGCACGACGTCGTGCGCGAGTGGGGCGACTTCCTGTCAGCGGACGCCTTGAGCGCGTGGATGGTGCTGCTCATTTCGGTCGTTTCCCTGGCCACGTCACTTTATGCCGGGCGCTACTTCCAGCGCGATATGGCGGCGGGTGTCGTCAAATCGGGACGGATGCGTGAGTTTTTTGTACTCACGCCCCTGTTCGGGGCCGGCATGTTCCTGGTGGTGCTGGCCAACAACCTGGGTGTGATGTGGGCGGCGGTCGAGGGCACCGCGCTCTCCTCCGTGCTGCTCGTGGCGCTCTACAACCGCCGGCATTCCCTCGAGGCCGCCTGGAAATACGTCATCCTCGGAAGTCTGGGGCTGGCGTTGGCGTTGCTCGGCACCGTGTTCGTCTACGCCGCGGCATGCAGGAGCCAGCCGGATTCGCTGCCCAGTTTCAACTGGTCGTATTTGATGAGCGTGGCGCACCAGCTCGACCCGCATCAGCTCAAGCTGGCGTTCGTGTTTGCCCTGGTCGGTTACGGCACGAAGGCCGGTTTCGCGCCCATGCACACGTGGTTGCCGGATGCGCACAGTGAGGCGCCGTCGCCCACCAGCGCCATGTTGTCGGGCGTGTCGCTCAAGATTGCGCTCTATGCGCTGCTGCGATTCCACATGCTCACCACGGCGTGTCTGGATGGCGGTCCGGACGCCGCCTTCAGCCGGCATCTGTTGCTGGGCTTCGGCCTGTTCTCGATGGTGCTGGCCCCGCCGTTCATCCTGGTGCAGAAGAATCTCAAACGGATGCTTGCTTACTCGAGCCTCGAACACGTCGGCCTGATCTGCGCCGGCTTCGCCATGAACTCGCCCTTGACCATTTTCGGCGCACTGTTGCACATGGGCTATCACGCGCTGGCCAAGCCGGTGTTGTTCTTCGCGGCGGGCAACATCCATCAGACGTTTCACTCGCTCGAATTCCGCGTCATCGGGCCGGGCGTGGGGAAGGTGCTGCCCGTCACGGCCTGGTTGATGGGTTTCGCCGCGATGGCCGCCGTGGGCCTGCCGCCGTTCGGCCTTTTCTTCAGTGAACTGATCATCATCAGCGGAGGTCTGGCGGCCGGGCAATCCACCGTCAGCGTCATCATCCTCGTGGCGCTGCTGGCTTCGTTTTGCGGCATCCTGCACCAACTCACGCGCATCCTGCTGGGCGCCCGCAAGCCCGGCAACCACGCTACCGACGCGCGCCGGTCAGATGGCGTGCCGGCGATGGCGCTGTTGCTCGGCAGCCTGCTGCTCTTCAGCGTGTGGCTGCCTGCACCGTTGCTGGAACTGATGCGTCAGGCGGCGGCCATCATCGGAGGCAAGCCATGAACCGCTCGGACGTTTCACACGAATTGCAGCCCATTCTGGAAGAGGTCACCCGGCGTTTCAAAGGACGGATTGAGTCCTGGTCCGCGCCGCGCGAGAACGAAGTTTATTTTGACGCCCGGATGGAGCTGGTCTCCGGCTTCTGCGCCCACCTCTTTCGCAAATGGGACGGCCGGCTGGTGAGTGTGTTTGCCGACGACGCGCGCGCCGGCGCGGGCGTGTTTCACCTCTATTACGTGATGGCGCTCGACGCGGCGCATGGGTTCTTCATCCTGCGCGTGCCGGTCCCGCCCGAAATGCCGGAATCCCTTTCGCTCACCGACGCCATGCCCGCGGTGAACTGGCAGGAGCGCGAAATCCAGGACCTGTTCGGCCTGAAACTGCTCAACCATCCCAACCCGCGCCGTTGCGCCCTGCACGATGATTGGCCGGACGTGTATCCGCTGCGGAAGGATTTTGACCTGCGAACCGTCCTCCCACCGTTCCAGGGCGTGCGGCACAAGTTCCGCACCGTCGAGGGCGAGGGCGTGTTTCAAGTGCCGGTCGGGCCGGTCCATGCGGGCATCATCGAACCGGGCCATTTCCTGTTCAGCGTCGCGGGCGAGCCGGTGCTCTACCTGCAGCTCCGCATGTTTTATGTCCACAAGGGCACGGAGAAACTCTTCGAGAGCCTGCCCATCCCGCATGGCGTCCGGCTGGCGGAAAGCATCTCCGGCGACTCGGGTTTCGCGCACGCGACGGCCTTCTGCCATTCGGTCGAGCGCGCCGCCGGGGTCGAGCCGCCGCCGCGGGCGCGGGCGCTGCGCACGGTGTGCCTCGAACTGGAGCGCCTCTATAATCACATCGCCGATGTCGGCGCGATTTGCACCGATGTGGCGTTTGTCACCGCGAACATGCACGCGATGCGGCTCAAGGAGCGCATCCTGCGCGTTAACGAACAGCTCACCGGCAACCGCCTGCTGCGCGGCATGGCCTGCGTGGGCGGCGTGCGGTTTGATTTCGATGTTGACCAACGCCGCGCCCTCGGCCAGCTCGTGAATGAACTGGAGCGTGAGTTCAAGGACCTGATCGAATTGACCAGCGGCAACTCCGGGTTGCTCGATCGGTTGGAAGGTACTGGCGTGCTCACGCCCAAGGTCGCCCGCGACCTCGGCGTGGTGGGCATTGCGGGGCGGGCGTCCGGCTTTGATCACGACCTGCGCCGGTATTTTCCGCACGCCTTTTACGATCAGGTGCGGTTTGCGGTTCCCGTCTTCACCGACGGCGACGTGCAGTGCCGGTTGGACGTGCGCCGCGACGAGGTGTTCCAGTCCCTGGACATTCTCCGCCAGACGATGGAGAAGCTGCCCGCCGGCCCGTTGGCTGTCCCGGTGGGCGAGGTGCCACCCGACCGCGTCGCCCTCGGCTACGTCGAGGGCTGGCGGGGCGAAATCTTTCACTGGATTCACACCGCGCCGGGCAACCGGCTGGCGCGCTGCAAAGTCAAGGACCCGTCGTTGCAGAACTGGCCGGCGTTGTGCGAGGCCATCCTGGGCAACATCATCCCGGATTTCCCGGTGGTGAACAAAAGCTTCAACCTGTCTTATTCGGGAACGGACCGTTGATCATGTTCAAGACCCTTAGCAAGAGTTTGAAAACCGGGGTTGTCACAACCCGCTACCCGGACACGCCGGTGGAGATCTCGCCGCACGTGCGCGGCAAGCCGCAGGTGGATTGGGCCGGCTGGAAGGACGCCCGCCCGGCGGCAGCCGTTTGCCCCACCGCCGCGATTGAAATAAAGGACGAGTCCGGCGACCGCGCGGTCACGCTCGATCTCGGCAGGTGCATCTTCTGCGGGGCGTGCGCCGACGCGGACCCGTCCGTCCGCATGACTCACGAGCGCGCCCTCGCTTCCTGCTCCCGGCAAGGCCTGCGGCAGACGGTCCGGTATCGGTTGAACGCCGACGGCACGCAGCAGCAAAGGCTGGCCGCGCCCGCCGCGCCGGACGCGACGCCGGAGTCCCTCGAAACCGTCGGCCAACAGCTCCGCGAGCGCATCCAGGCGGTGCTGGGCCGTTCGCTCCACATCCGCGAAGTGGACGCCGGCTCCTGCAACGGGTGCGAAGTTGAAATCCACGGTCTCAACAGCCCGGTCTATGACATCGAGCGGTTCGGCGTCCATTTCGTCGCCTCGCCGCGCCACGCCGACATGCTGTTGGTGACCGGTCCGGTGACGCGCAACATGGAGCTGGCGCTCAGAAAAACGTACGACGCCACGCCCGATCCGCGCTGGGTCGTCGCCGTGGGCGCGTGCGGTTGCAGCGGCGGCCTTTTCGGCCGAAACTACGCCACGTGCGGCGCCGTGGACGCCGTCATCCCCGTGGACCTCTACATTCCCGGCTGCCCGCCGCATCCGCTGGTGATCCTCGACGGCCTGCTGCGCCTGCTCGGCCGGCTTGAAGAACGGCGCTAGCGCCGGGAGTCTCCAAACTCGCGCAGAGCGTCCCCTTCTTCCCGGTAATTCCCTATCCGAGATATCCTCCCCTTCCTCATCCTGCCGTCCAAAACCAGGACTGGCTTGCGCGACGCGATTTGTGGTAAGGAATTCCAAAGCATGGAGCCAGCCGGATTACAACCCGCGCGAAACGAATCGGAGCCGTCACGCCGGTTCGGCCCCGTGATTTTGATTGTGCTGGCCTTCCTGTTGCTGCTGCCGGGCAACAGTTTCATCCCCTTGATTGATCGCGATGAGCCGCGATTTGCCCGGGCCACCCAGGAGATGATCGAACGCGGCGAGTGGGCCGTCCCGTACTTCAACTCCGACCCGGCCATGACCGATGAGGCGCGGTGGAAGGCCATGGAGACGGGCGCAGGCGCAGAGGCGGTCGGCTACCGCTTCGACAAACCGGTTTTGATCTATTGGTTGATGCGCCCATTCTATGCGTTGTTCGGCGCCAACGAATTTAGCGCGCGGCTGCCGTCGGTGCTCGCCTCGG
>CAZAAF010000200.1:0-8128 GCA_964482575.1 uncultured Verrucomicrobiota bacterium
AAAACAGCGTAAATTTCCCACAAGAATCTAATAAAATCGAATGTAATTCGGTCAATTCCGACCCCCGCCTCCAATCTCAGCCCGCGTGACTCCAACGAGTTACGCGGGTTTTTGATTTTGAGGGGTGGTGGAAGAAATCAGGCAATCCCCTTCCCTTTTTGTGATACCGAAAGGGATACCGCGAAGGACGGGCATCCGAGGGGCATCGCCACCCACGGCGATCTCAAGTCGTTCCTGAAAAAGCGGCTCCCAAATGCAACGATTTCAGGACTGACCCCTTTTCCCTTCTCCCCTGCCCTTTTGCCCCTTGCTTTTGCTATCGATACCCATGAGAACCGCGGCTTGTGAAGGTGCTACGAGAGTATGCCGCGACTGTTTTCCCGTTGACCGCTCAAACCGCCGGCGTAGTCTGTGCCAACCATCATTCACCGTGTGATCAAACCATGAGAAACGCCATCCTCCTGCTCGTTCTGGGATTGTCCCTCCGGGCGCATGCCGCCGTCGAACCCTCCACGGACCGCGTCATGGTCATTCGCAACGAGAACAGTCCCGCCTCAAGGGAAATCGCCGATGACTACGCCAGGCGTCGGGGCATCCAACACATCCTCTCGATCCAGTGCCCGGACGCTGCCATGACGAACAAGAACGAATCCATTGCCTACGCGACTTATCTGGCCGTCATCGAGAAGCCTGTTCGCGAGTATCTGGAGCACCACACGCACATTGACTTCATCGTGTTGACGAAGGGGATTCCGATCCGCATCACGGCTGCACCGCAGGGTGCATGGAACAACCGGGTGGCGTTGGACAGTTACCTTGCCGCCTTGGATTACGCGAAGTTGACGGACGCCCCGAGTATTTCGATGGCGGACGGGAGTTTCAAGGGCACCGCCTGGGTCAACCGTTTCTGGAACAGCTCCGAACGCTTCACCCATGCGAGATTCGGCGGTTATCTGGTCACCCGTCTGGACGGTTATACCGTGGCGGACGCCAAGGCGCTGGTCACGAACGCCCTCGCGGCTGAGAAGGGCGGCAAGCCTCCTCGGGATGGCAACGTGTTGTTGGACACCTGTCCCGCCTTCGGATATGGCGATCCTGCCCGACAGCCTTTGCCGCTCGTTGCCATGCCTCCGTCCCCGGGGGAAAAGCGGACTGTCAAGGAACTCGATTTTCGGGAATACAACGCCGACATGCAGCACGCCCGCGACCTCCTCGCCTCCCGCCAGGTGCCGGTGGAACTGACAACGACCAACCTGTTCATCGGGAACCGGACCGGACTTTTGGGCTACATCTCGTGGGGCAGTAATGACAAGCGCTACAACGCCGAGGCTTACCATTCGTTGCGGTTCGCGCCGGGAGCCATCGGGGATACGGCGGTGTCCACCAGCGCGAGGACGTTCCTGCCAACGCGTGGAGGACAGTCGTTGATCGCCGACCTGATTGCCCAAGGCATCACAGGGATCAAGGGCTACACGGATGAGCCGTTATTGCAGGCGATCGCCTCACCCAGCATTCTGTTTGAACGTTACATGAGGGGCTGGACGCTGGCGGAGAGTTTCCATGCAGCCTCGAGGTTCGTGGGATGGGAGGACATTGTCATCGGCGATCCACTGTGCTGTCCTTATCGGACGCGATGAAGGTGGAGCCAAGGGGACAGCTTCATGCCACCTCCGGGAGAAGCGTGTGCCTGCCGCCGGGATGACGGAGATCGGCTCCCCGGCCCGTCGTCGCAACACCTGACGCAATAGCCGTCGCCTCCGAACCCGATCCGACACGCAGGTGGTGAACGATGCCCCAATTACCAGGACTGACCCCTTTTCCCGATCAACTCGATCACCGAGCTGCCATCGAGCATGAGCGACTTGTCATGAGCACCGCTCGCTCCTTCGCCTTGCCCAAGACACTGATGCGCGCATCTACCGCATCGAGCAGCCAGGTCTGCGCAGAGACAGGCGGCGTGTGCTTCGTGCCGGTGGCCTTGTTCACCAGGACGCGCCGTTGGCTCTTCGGCGAAGTGAGTTTGCCTGCGAGCACGTCGGCTTCGTTGAAGACGGCCATGAGGATTTCCTTGGCGCTCACGGGGCCACCGCGCTCGTGATCATAGATTACGTAAATGGAGCCATCGGGTGCTTGCACACCGTCAGGATAGGACACGCGGATTCGTTCATCCAGCAGCAGGCCACCTTTCCAGGTGCGCCCGTCGTCGTCGGAAAGAAACGCAGTCAGGTGCGAGCGGTCCTTCTTCCCGCCCGGCGGATTTTGCCGCACGAGCAGCAACCGCCCGCTCGCCAGCTTGCGAATGAAAAACCGTGCGGCTGAATGCGGGATCGAAGTGGCCACCACGTCCGACCAGGTCTTGCCGCCATCGGTAGAGACGCTTTCGCCGATGCCGGTGAAGTCGGTTTTTACCGGCGGGAACTTTCCGCGCACCAGCATCCACAGCGAGCCGTCCTTGCGCTCGACGATCATGTGCTCGTCCGCGCTGCGGGATTTTCGGTCCGCGACTCTGGCTGCGCCCAGTTCGCTGAAGGTCACGCCACGGTCCATGGAAACGACCACCCGTGCGCTGGCCTCGGCAGCCCAGGTGGCCATCGGCAGCAGCCACCGGCCATCCTTGGTGACGGTCGGCTTGTTCATCATCACGCCCTTCGCGATTTGTCGTGGTGCCGACCATTTCGCATCGGCCTTGCCCGAGTCCGTCGTCGTGATTGCAAAGGTGACGAAACTGCCGGTGTCGCGGCCTTTTGGCAGCGTCATTTCTTGCGCCCAAAAGAGCCAGAGCCTGCCGTCGGGATCGTGCCACAGGCACGGATCAAACGACCGCACCGGACCATCGCCATCGGGATCAAGCACGAGCACGCGCTGCCACGTCTTGCCCTCATCGCCGCTCGTGGAGACCAGGATGTAGTTCTGCCGATCTTCGGTGACACCACCGCCATACCAAGTTGCCCACAGGCGCCCATTCGCCGCGCGCTCGACACCGGCCACCCCTTGGAAGAGGCGCGCGCTGTCGGCGTATTCGGGACCCGGAGTGAGGTTCGGAATCGCCGGTGTGTTGGGGGGGTTGGTTTCTGCGGCCCAAAGCTTCGGCCATAGCAAGATTAGGTAGAGAAAAATGGCGAGGTGTTTCATAGGGTTAGTTTCAGTCGACACCTTCGTCCCAGAGCATCTCGACGAAGTCAATGGCATTTTGGCGGCTCGGGGACAAGCACGGACCTCAGTGTCGGCAAGGAAAAGAGGTCAGTCCTAAAGAAACCATTTAAAGAACACGAACCGGCAAACGCAGTGATACGGGCCGGCTCTGTGAGCCAGCGAAATCGGCACGGCACCGCCTTTTTCAACGGTTTCTATAGGACTGACCCTTTTCCCGCAGCATGACTTTTGTGATGCCGGAAGGGATACCGCGGACGGGACCGATTGTTCTCGACCAACCGGAGGGGGAGAATCAGAATCCGGCAAACGCGGCATGAACGCTGGAAGATTGAAGATCATGAGCCGACACCTGTTCCTGTTATTGGGAGTGATGGTGTGGAGCAGTCTCGCCTTCGGCGGCGAGATTCATGACGCAGCCGCGAAAGGCGATTTGCGGAAGGTCAAGGCGCTGCTCAAAGAGCATCCCGAATTGGTTTCCGCGAAAGAAGGCGGGTTGGGCTGGACGCCTTTGCACGTGGCGGCGTATGGGGGTCACAAGGACGTGGTGGAATTGCTGCTTGTCAAGGGGGCCGATGTCAACACCAAGACATCCAACGGCAGCACGCCTTTGCAATTGGTGGCGGAGAGCGGCCACAAGGACGTGGTGGAATTGCTGTTGGCCAAAAGAGCCGATGCCAATGCCAAGAGTGATGACGGTAGCACGGCTTTGCACGTGGCGGCGTATTATGGCCACAAAGGCGTGGTGGCGTTGTTGCTGGCCAAGGGCGCCGAGGTGAATCCCAAAGACAAATTCGGCGATACGCCTTTGCACGATGCGACGAATAGAGGTCCAAAGATATTGCGGAACCGCTGGCCAAAGGAGTCGCTGTCAATAGCCGTGGTGGAATTGCTGCTGGCCTACGGAGCCGAGGTCAATGCTAAAAATAACGACGCCAGAACGCCTTTGCACTTTGCGGCAGGTGATGGCCGCAAGGAATTGGTCAGATTGCTGCTGGCCAAGGGTGCCGAGGTCAGTGCCAAGGACTGCATGGGCGATACGCCTTTGCTAACTGCAAAGGAGTGGGGCCACAAAGACGTGGTGCAACTGCTGTCGAAAAAGGCCGCTTCACAAAGCGGCGCTCATCCGAAATAATTCAGAAGCCCCGCAAACCCATCCGCTGCCGTTCGGTTTCGTTGATGGAAAGGTCTTCACCGTGGAGGTTGGTGATGCGAGAAGCAACCAAACGGGTACTCGCTGACCGTAGTTCCGGCTCCACTCCACTCGACCCATGCCATATTCCCGGAACCAACGCTGGTTAATGCCGGTCTATTTGTTTTGCGAACTGGCTTGCAAGCCGGTGCGATGGGAGGAGAATTGCGGAAACAACAGGCTGAAGTCACAAGAAAGCATGAACGACAGGACCAATGGGAAATCCCAGGCACATCACAAGCAGCCGATGAATGACGAATCGAACCGGTTATTCGAAGTGAAACCGTCCTTGATCCGCGCGACACTGGTTTGCCTGATGGTTGCCCTGTCGGCGGGGCCATCGCTCCTGGCGGACGATCCTTACAAGGTCGTTTATTCGTTCACAGGCATCAGCGCCGACGGAGCCAACCCCATGGGGAGTTTGACCTTGGACGGCTCGACCCTGATCGGAATGACCTCTGCAGGGGGCACATCCTCCAACGGCACCATTTTTTCGTACAGCACCGGTGGGACAGGGTATCAGACCATCTACTCATTTGGCGGTGGCACAGCAGGCAATCAACCCCACCACGGGTTCCCGACGGTCAGCGGCAATACCATTTACGGGATGACATTATTTGGCGGCAGCGGCAATGGAAACGTGTTTTCCATCGGCACCGATGGCTCCAGTTATACCAACCTTTACTCCTTCAGCGGCACCAGCACGGACGGCCAGCAACCTCATGGCGTTGAACTGGCCAAAAGCGGGTCAACGCTCTATGGGATGACCTCGGGAATGAACGGCGCCGCCTCCGCCACCGACGGCACGCTGTTTTCGTATAATACCGCCAATGGCTCCTTCACGACTCTGGTGTCGTTCACCGGCAGTTCTGGAAGCTACCCGGGTTCGCAGCCCCATACAGGTCTGTTGCGCAGCGGCACGACCCTTTACGGGATGACCTATCTTGGAGGCAATGGCACCGACAACGGCACCCTGTTTTCATACGATACGACCAATAGCACCTTCAAGAACCTGGTATCGTTCACGGGCACATCCGGCAGTTATATTGGAGCGAACCCTGCCGGCGATCTGATCCAAGGCCCGGATAATCTGCTTTATGGCGTGACGTCCGCAGGCGGCACGAACGGAAACGGCACTGTCTTCTCGTATGATACCGCCGATGGCAGTTTTACGACCCTGTTTTCGTTCAACGGCACGAATGGCGCAACGCCGTGGGGCCAACTCACCCTCACTGGCACAACCCTGTTCGGCACGACCGCCCAGGGCGGCAGCAGCAACAAAGGCACCCTCTTTTCGATCCATACCGATGGCTCGGGTTTTGAGAGCCTCCTTTCGTTTACCGGCACGAATGGCGCCGTTCCGATGGGAAGCCTCACGCTGGACGGCACCTCGTTGTATGGGACGACCTATGCAGGAGGGAATAATAACGATGGGGTTCTATTTTCTTATGAAGTACCTGAAACCTCTTCGCTTGCACTTGCCGCCATCGGAGCCGTCGTGCTTTTGCTCAAGGGCGTGAGGGGCCGGCCGGGTGGTTGCCATCGGCGCGGCCCGCGGCCGCCGTTGTAAGACACGTTCGCTGACCGTGGTTTCGGTTCCACTCAACCCGGCTCATCGACGTACGCATAGCCGGTTGCGATGCAAGATCCTGCGCCCCCGGTGAGGGCACCGGGCCTGCATTTTTCCGCCAACTGCTCTGACGATTCCACGGAGCGGCGACTTCCAAGCCGCCGGTCTGCAGTCGGTGATCCTCACCGACTCGTCGCACCTTCGCCGGGGTCCTGCCGTTTGTGAAACCGAGAGGGATGCCTCGATAGGGGTGGAAAAACTAATGCGGTTTGGCTGTCTGAATTCCCGGCCTATCCATCCGATAGGTTTGGAACAACAGAATCCGCGTCTGCCTTTCCAGAGCATTCAAGACTATCGCGACTTGTGCGCGATGAGCAGCGCAGGCGGTGCCGTGACGTGGGTTTCGGCAGGCGCGAGGATGCCGGAGGCCCGCGGCGCGGAAGAAGGCGGCACACTCACCGGGGTTGGATCTTTGGTTGGATCCACGCTCATCACGACTCGAAACCCGTTGTTGCGAAGCCAGGTGGACGGGACGCTGCCGCTGCGGTGGGCACAGCGACATTGCGCGCGACTGTCGCGGTACGACCCCCCTCGCAAGACGCGTTTGACGGGATCACCCGTCCAGAGGGTCTCGTGGGCCTGTGTCGCATCGTATCCGTCCAGACACCACTCCCAGACATTGCCCAGCATGTCGGCCAGCCCGAAGCGATTCCGGCCCCGTTCCCGAAAACTGTCCACCGGGGCCACCAATTCAAACCCATCATTTTTTGAATTGCTATTCATCCGGCCCTGGCCGTCTTCCTTCGAACCGCCCCACCAGAAGGTCGTCTGCCCTCCCGCACGGCACGCATACTCCCACTCCGCCTCCGTCGGCAGGCGCATCATCATGTCTGCCGGCATTCTCCCTGATTTCCGCTCCTGCTTTGTCAGCCAGTCGCCAAACGCCACGGCGTCGTTCCAACTGATACAGGTGACCGGATGATCGTCCCTCGTCTCAAACCCGAAGTCCGGATGGCGCCAACTCTCCCCTTTGCTCGGCGCCCATATCGCACCGGGTTTCGGCACATACGACCCGCCCCTTTTCTCGCCATCGGTGACGTACGCCGTCTCCTTTACAAACTGTTTCCACTGGCCCACGGTCACCTCCGTCCGTCCCATCCAGAACCCCCGTTTGATCACGGCGGTGCGTGGCGTTTCGCCTTCGTGCTTCACTTCCTCCTCCAGGCGGCCATTGGCCACCGCCCACGCCCGATCCTCCTTCGTGCTGCCGAGCATGAATTCGCCGGGCGGGATGCCCATCAGCTCCATCGTCACGTTACTGCCGAGGGGGAGCGTGTACACGTCGCCGACTTTCGGCGTCGTCGTCAGAGCGGCGACGCGGGTTTCAGGCGGGGCGAGGATGGCGCCTGTCTTCGGTGCAGACGGCGGCGGCGAATCTCCTGCCTTTGAGGCAGCAGTTACGTCCACACCATAGACCATCTCTGCACCGACGGAGTTGGTGAAGACGGAGCCGGGTTGTTTTAGGGCGGCGGCAGGAGGTGCCTGGCGGGTGAACCCACTATCACCAACAACCTCGCGCATCTCGATAGCGCTGAATAGAACCTCACACTGCCAAGAACTGACTCCAAAAACAGGCCGGTTGATGTGGTGAGGAGTGCCCCTTTGCGTCACGTCTTCCCAGATTCCCTCCCAATGGAACACTTCCTTGCTGTCTAAACTGACAGCCACGCCCTTGTCACGCACTTGAATCAACACCGTTCTTTCCTCTCCCTTCAACAGCCACTGTGAACGCAGGGTGTTGGGGTCATCGCGAGGTTCCCACTGGCCCTTTATGCTGAAGATTGCGGCAACTCTGGCTTCCTTGGAGACCATCCGGACTTTGGGAGTGAAGTAGTCAAACGTAACAACGCCACCAGTGTTGTTTTTGCGGAAGAAAAAGAAGACGCCATCCCTCCCCCCTTCGCCGCGCGTGACGCGGAAGCGGAGATCATAGTTGGCCCCCTTGTAATCCACGGGTATTTCGCAGAAAGACCAGTTGGTCTGTGTGGTGCAAAGAAGCCCGCCATTTTCCACTTTCCAACCGCCTGCAATACCATCGCGCTCGGGGGCAATTCCTGGGATGAGGTTTCGCCATTGAGCCGATGATGGCGCAGAAGCCGTTGAGATTGCGGAGTCGAAAACAGTGGACTGTTTCCACGGCGACCAGAGGACAAGGC
>CAZAAF010000201.1:0-289 GCA_964482575.1 uncultured Verrucomicrobiota bacterium
AATCCTGAGCCTTGAGCTTCTTCAGTGTTTCACCCGCCATGCGCCGGACAATCGACGGGATGTCCTCCTCGCGGCCCGGCAGCGGCCATTTATGGAACATGAGGAGTCCCGTGCCCGCCTCGCCGGGAGTGATGGCGTAGAAGTTCAATCCCTCGTCGCTCTTGTATTCCAGCTTCCATCCGTTGGGAATGGTCACGGTCAGCGGGCCGAGGCTCTTGGTGGTGGTCTCCGCGGAAACTGCCGGGCGGGCAAGGCAAATGAGGAAGGCCGCAATCCACAAAAGATGGCG
>CAZAAF010000201.1:299-7736 GCA_964482575.1 uncultured Verrucomicrobiota bacterium
TCATGGGCGCACAGCATAGGCGCGCCGGGCCGCTCTTGGCAACATGTACCAAGGTAGGAGAGGGGACGGCACCCGCCGCCTACATCTGTTCGATGGTCTCGATGCCGAGGAGGTCGAGGCCGCGGCGGAGAACCTCGGCGGTCAACTGGCAGAGCAGCAGGCGCGACGCGCGCGCGGGTTCCTCGGCCTTCAGCACGGGGCAGCGCTCGTAGAAGACGCTGAACTTGCCGGCGAGCTCGTACAGGTAACTGCAGATGAAGTTGGGGCGGTAATCCTCCGTGGCCAGCTCGATCGCCTCCGGGAAGCGGAGGATGAACTTGGCCAGGTCGGCTTCGGCCGGGTCGGCCAGCATCACGCTCCCGCGCTCCACGCTCAACGCTCCACCGTTCTTCTCCGCGCCCTTGCGGAAGATGGAGCGGATGCGGACGTAGGCGTACTGGAGATACGGCGCGGTGTTGCCTTGCATCGCCAGCATCTTGGGCCAGCTAAAGACGTAATCGTTGATGCGGTTCTGGCTCAGGTCGGCGTACTTCACCGCGCCGATGCCGACGACGCGCGCGATCTCGTGGCGCGTGGCCTCGGGCAGATCGGCGTTCTGGGCGTCGGCGATGGCCTGTGCGCGTTTCTCGGCCTCGTCGAGGAGTTCCTCCAGCCGGATCGGTTCGCCGCTGCGGGTCTTGATCGGTTTGTTGTCCTCGCCCAGCACCGAGCCGAACGTGACGTGCGCGAGCTTGAGGCCGGCGTATTCCCACCGATGCGCCGTTGTGAACAACTGTTCGAAATGAAGCTTCTGCCGCGAGTCGGTGACGTAGATGATCTCGTCCGGCTTCCAGGTCTCGACGCGGTACTGGACCGTGGCGAGGTCGGTGGTGGGGTAGAGGAACGCGCCGTCGCTCTTCTGGATCAGGAACGGCTTGTCCTTGAGCTGCGGCACGTCGCGGAAGAACACGCAGACCGCACCCTCGCTATCCTCGGCCAGCCCCTTCGCCTTCAGGTCGGCCACGACGCCGGGCAGCCGCGGATGATAGAAGCTCTCGCCAAGCGTGTGGTCGAACCGCACGTCGAGCCGCTTATAGACGCGCTCGAACGCCGGCATGGACAGGTCGCGCAGCTTTTTCCAGAGCGCGAGATTCTCCGGGTCGCTGTCGTGCAGCTTCACCAGCTCGGCCTTGGCGGCGTCGCGGATGGACGGGTCCTTCTCGGACGCGCCATAATACTTGCGGTACACCCGCTCCATCTCCGCGATGGGGTCGGGCGCGGCGGCGAGGTCGAGCTTCTCCGTCTTGAACCCGTGCAGCAGGAACCCGAACTGCGTCCCCCAGTCGCCGATGTGGTTGTCGGCGATGACGTGGTGGCCGAGGAACCGCAGCGTGCGGGCGATGCTGTCGCCGATGATGCTGCTGCGCAGATGGCCGACGTGCATGGCCTTCGCCACGTTCGGCGCGCTGAAATCCATGACGATCGTCCGCGCGGGCGATGCGGCGGGCACGCCGAGGCGCGGGTCGGCCAGCACCTGCGGCAGCAGCGATCCCACGAACGCGGGCTTCAGGCGGACGTTGATGAATCCCGCCCCAGCAACGGTCGGCGGCTCGGCCATGTCGGCGAGCGCGGACGCGAGGGCGGCAGCGACCTTCTCGGCGAGCGGGCGCGGGTTTTCTCCGCGGGCCTTGGCAATGGGCAGGAGGCCGTTGATCTGGTAGTCGCCGAATTTCGGGTTGCCGCAGGGGCGCACGTTGGCCGCGCCCTCCGCGCCGAGGCTCTGGCGGATGACGCCCGTGGCGAGTCGCTCGATAAGTTGTTGAACGGATTCCATGCTAAAACGTGAAACGTAAAACGTAAAAATCGAGACGTGAACCGTGAGACGTGATTGGTGGAGTCTGCGCTCCTTTACGTTTCACGTTTTACGGTTTTTGCCTCACGCCTTCTGGTTGCGGATGATCTGCACGATCTCGTCGGCGCTGGTGGCCTGCTGCAGCTTCTCGCGCAGCGGACGGTCGTGAAGGAACTTGGCGATGTTGGCCAGGGTGTGGAGATGCTTCTGGAACTGGCCCTGCGGGACGAGGAAGAGGACGATCAAACTCACCGGCTGTTCATCGAGGGCGTCGAAATTGATGCCGGTCTTGGAGCGGCCGAAGGCGCCGATGACGTCGCCGATGAGGTCGGTCGTGGCGTGGGGAATCCCGATCCCGAACCCGATGCCGGTGCTCATCGTGGTCTCGCGCTTCTTGACCGCCTGGGTGATGGCGGGCAGATGCTCGGCCTTGATGCGGCCGGCCTTGACGAGTTGCGTGAGCAGTTCGTCAATTGCCTGCCAACGGTCGGTTGCGTGCATCTCGGTGATGACGCACTCCGGATTCAAGATGTCGCTTAAGGTCATGGGACAAAATCGCCTCTCGGAAACCTGCGTTTAATCTCACAGCGCCGCCGCCGGTGCAAGTCAATTTGCCCGCCGCACGGCATTTTCGCAAAGCGCATACAGCGCCCGCGCCTCGTGGTCCACCCATTGCCAGCACCCCGCGCAGTGGTCGCCAAACTGCCCCGCAAGGCCGGCCGCCTTCACGTGCGGCGACACCAGCGCCATCGTCACGGCCAGCACGAACAGGTTCATCCCGTAAATCACCACCATGGAGAACAGCCACCCGTGCCGCTGAACATCGCTCTGATTCTGCCGCAAGGCAAGACAGGTGAAGGTCAGGTGAAAGCTCCAACTGAACCCGAGCAGGTAATACAGCACCGCCGCAAACGGACGCACGTCCGCCAGCAGCCCCAGCCCGTAATAAACCCCCAGCGCCAGCATCGCATAGAACGGAAAGAAATACGGCGAAAGCGTGATCAGCCAGTTCTCCTTGCTCACCGTCACCTGGCCGCCGCGCGCGCCCGCCTTCAGCCCGCTCACCTTCGCCCCCATCAGCAGCGCCCAGAAGACATGGGTCAGTTCGTGGCTGATGACATATGCCCGCGCCGACGGACTGAGCAACCCGTAGATGGCCAGCCAGCAGCCGAACCCCAGCCCGAGCCACAACACCGGCCGTTGCAGCCAAGGCCCGTGCCCGAGCCCGAGCGCGGCGATGGCATGATACAGCGTCAGCGTCAGCGCGACGCACGGCAGTACCAGCGCGATGGCCAACAGGAATTTGGAAAATTTGATCACGGCGTTTGGGCACAAGCGTAAGCACCCGCGCCGGACGGCGCAAGGGGATTAACGACGAGACGAGAATGACAGCCGCGTCCGTGGTGGATCGCGTTCCGAACGCGATAGGCCTTGTGACATGCGACATCCGAAGGAATGAGGCGCGCAAACGTATGAATTCCGAGGTGGATCGCGTTCTTCGAACACGATGCGTCTTGTGACCTGCGAAATGGCGTTCAGAGAACGTGATCCATCAATGGCAAACCGATTCCAAGGCAGCACACGCCCGCCGCAGTTTAAGAGGCTCGCGCCTTTGTGGGAGGGGCAGGCTTGGATGCGGCAGCGTTTTGGACTGCGGCAGCCCTCTGCCGCTTTGGAATTGCCAGCTATCATGGCGGTTCATGGCCCGGACGCGTCAACGCCGGGTTGATGGAGTTCTCCTCACGTCGTCGTCTCCCGGCAGCGCAGGACGCGTGCCTCGTAGCGCCGGCTTCCAGCCGGCCCGGCGGAGCCTGGCGCACGCCAACGCGTGGATTCCCGCGATGACGGCGGGCCAACGAGTAGCCGCCGACGTAAGGAGGCGGCCGGTGCCGTTGAGAAGCCGTCCCGTAGCGCAGGTTTCCAACCCTTGCCACGTGAAACGCGGTGAATATCGCCGGCTTCCAGCCGGCCCGGCGAACGTGGTTTAGCTTGTCCGTCCTGGCGGAGTCTGGCGCACGCCAACGCGTGCATCGAAAGGTGCTCGCTTCGCTGAACGCGAGACGGTATTTATAGGTCCCTTGCGATTGTAAGAATTTCGCCGAGGAGGGCATATAAGCCATGCAGATGAAGACTCGCACCGGGATACATATCGCTGTTTGTGTTGTAGTGCTTGTGGGAGCGTTGTTCCTCGCAAAACCGGCGCTCGACCGTCTGGACTGTTATTTTGAGGAATCGAGATGTGGAGTGATCAACCAAAATCCGAGGATCAATTGCGAGAGGCCCGTCATTCTCTATGGACCGGAATCCGGTCCTGTCATTCAAAAGGCCCTCCGGCGTATTCACGCGCGCCTTGTGCAGACCAAAGGGAGCATTCCCTGCTTGGTGGATGTTGAAAAGGCCGACATCCAAAACGGTTCGCTTTCGTACAAAAGGGGGCGTGTGATTGGCGGATACAAGGACGCTCCGTCCTTTGGGACTCCCGATTCCGCTGTCATTGAGTTTGAGTTCATCTATCCCTACAGCGATTTTGGTAATAAAAGTCCGTACCAGCCCGACGTCTATCGTCCGAGGAATTGTGACGAGTTTGCGTGTATGCGCACGGTGTTTGTCGCGTCCGGTTATGAGGAAATCAACAAGATCTACCGCGAAGAGATGGCGCGGTTGGTGGTTGAACTCCAGGAAACGGTGTGTGCCAAAAAGGTCAAGGCGGGCGAAGAAATCCACGCCGCGGTTGCCTCGGGGGATGTTGGTTGGGTGAAGCGGCTTTTGGTGGAGCGGCCGGAACGGGTGGGCGCCAGGGATCACAGCGGTTTTTCGCCTTTGCATTGGGCGAAGGACAAGGCGTTGGCGGAGTGGCTCCTGGCCCACGGTGCGGACATTAATGCTAGGGACCGCTACAGTCGCACGCCTCTTCATTGGGCGGCAGTTGAGAGCCGGGAAATGATGAAGTTGTTGGTGGAGCATGGGGCTGACATCAATGCTGTGGACTCGGGCGGGCACACACCGCTGGACATATCGGAAGCGGTGTATGCGAACACCACGTCAACACCCTACCTCCGGCGTCATGGGGGCAAACGCGCCGCGGAGTTGCGGCATTAGCCGCCACCTGCTTCCTCACGTCGTCAGTTCCCAGCGGTGTAGGACGCGTGCCTCGTAGCGCCGGCTTCCAGCCGGCCCGGCGTTCAAACCAGAGAGAGCCCATCCTGCACACACCTGACCGGCGGACTGGAGATCCGCACCCCTGCCGACTTGGAAATTTGCGCTCCCGCCGCCCCCTCAAAATCCGTCTTCCCTCGTTTCCCGCTGGCGCACCGCGCCTCCCTTGATTATAAAACACGGCACCATGGCCTACCTTGGATGCGACGTTGGAACCACGGGAACGAAGGCCGTCGTGTTCGATCACGATGGCAACGTCCTTTCATCCGCTTACCGCGAATACCGCCTCCTGACGCCGCAACGCGGCTGGGCGGAACTCGACCCGCAGGAGGTCGGCGATGCCGTCGAAGCCGTCCTCGGCGAGGCGGCGAAGAAATCGCCCCAGCCGGTCGAGACCATCGCGCTGTCCGCGCTGGGCGAGGCCATCACGCCGCTCGATGCCGCCGGCAAGCCGCTGGACAACACCGTCCTCTCGATGGACGCGCGCGCCACGGCGCAGACGGCCGCGCTGCACAAGTCCTTCGGCGCGAAGAAGTTTTTCGAGACCACCGGCCATCCGCTCCACCCGATGCACACCATCAGCAAGCTGATCTGGTGGCGCGAGCACAAGCCGGACATGGTCAAGCAGGCCGCCCGCTTCCTCGGCTGGCAGGAAATCCCGGCGTTGCGCCTCGGCGTGCCGGCGAAGGTGGACTACTCGCTGGCGTCGCGCCTTGGCATTTTTGACATCCGCAAGAAGCAATGGTCGGAGCCGCTGATGGAGCTGGCGGGCGTGAACGTGAAGCAGTTGCCCGAGGCGGTGCCCTCGGGCACGGTCGTCGGCGAAATCCCGGCGAGCGTCTGCCAGAAGCTCGGCCTTGCCAAAGGCTGCGTCTTCGTCGCCGGCGGCCATGACCAGCCGTGCGCCGCGCTCGGCGCGGGCGTGGTCAAGCCCGGCCTCGCCGTGGACGGCCTCGGCACGGTCGAGTGCATCACCGTCGCGTTCGATCACGCCATCACCGACGAGAACATGCTCGGGGGCAACCTCTGCTGCATGCCGCACGTGGTGGAGGGGATGTACGCGTCGCTGGCGTTCAGCTTCGTGGCCGGCAGCCTGCTGCGCTGGTATCGCGACAACTTCGCCGAGGCGGAGAAGGCCGAGGCCGCCCGCACCGGCCGCGATGTCTATGCCATCATGGACGACCTCGCGCTGACGGCGAAGCATCCGCCGTTCATCGTGCCGCACTTCTTCGGCACCGGCACGCCGTACCTGGATTCACATGCCAAGGGCACCATCACCGGCCTGACGCTCGGCACGACGCGCGCGGACATGGTCCGCGGCATCCTCGAGGGCGTGGCGTTCGAGATGCGGGTGAACCTCGAGATCCTGGCGAAGGCCGGCGTCCCGCTGGCCGAACTCCGCTGCACCGGCGGCGGCGCGAAGTCCCGCGGCTGGATGCAGATCAAGGCGAACCTCTGGGGCAAGCGCCTCTGCACGCTCAACTCCGCCGAGGGCGGCGCGCTCGCGTGCGCCATGCTCGGCGCGACGGCCATCGGCCGGTTCAAGACGCTGCAGGAGGCCGTGTCGAAATTCGTCCGCGTGACCGGCGCCTACGAGCCCGACATGAAGGAGCACGAGCGTTACACGGAACGCTACGAGGTGTACCGCGAACTGTACCCGCGGATGAAGGACCTGCTGCACAAGATGTAGTCGCGTCATTCCCTGACGCGCGTGCGTTGATTAAACGACAGCAAAAAAACAGACAACCGCCAAGGAAACTGCCATGCCACCGACCAATTACCGGCCCATGTGGACCGAACTGGGACTCGACCTCGCCAAACACGATGCGCTGCTCGGCGTCCTGGGCAAGGTGTATCGCGACTACTTCCTCTCGCAGGCGGACCGCCCGAAGGGGATGGACTATTTCAACTTCGTCATCAGCGAGGTGCACGGCCTGCGGATCAAGGAGTTGATGGACGCGCGGAGCGCGGGGCGCAAGGTGGTCGGGTCGTTCTGCCTCTATGTGCCGGAGGAATTGATCGTGGCCGTGGACGGCATCAGCGTCGGGCTCTGCTCGGGCGCGGATTTCGGGACGGAGCAGGCCGAGCGCTACCTGCCGCGGAACACCTGCGCGCTCATCAAGTCGTTCTTCGGGTTCACCCTCGAGAAGGTCTGCCCGTTCATCGCCGCGTGCGACATGATCGTCGGCGAGAACACCTGCGACGGGAAGAAGAAGGCCTACGAGACGTTCAACACGCTCATCCCCCAACTCTACGTCATGGACCTGCCGCAGGTGAAGAGCGACGCGGGGCGCGCGCTGCTGGCGGCGGAATACCGGCGGTTCGTGCGGGACCTGGAGAAGCTCTCCGGGCGCACCATCACGACGGAGTCGCTGGGTCGGGCCATCGAGATTGTCAACCGGAAGCGGGCGGCGTAGCACCGGCTGGCGGCCATGAGCGAGGCCGACCCC
>CAZAAF010000201.1:7746-8116 GCA_964482575.1 uncultured Verrucomicrobiota bacterium
GGGCGCCGATCTCGAGTCGCCCCGGGCCGCGGGCGGCGGGGCCCCGGCTGGCGGCCGTCCCCCCCCCCGACCCCGCGCCCATTTCGGGACTCGATGCGCTGCTGATCAATCAGGTGGCGTTCTACGACGACCCGGTCCGGTTCACCACCTCCGTGCATGCGTTGTGCGATGAGCTGGAGAAGCGCATCGCGGCGGGGCAGGGCGTGGCCGCGAAAGGCACGCCGCGCCTGTTGGTCTCCGGCTGCCCCATGGCGGTGCCGAACTGGAAGCTGCCCATGATCGTCGAGCGCAGCGGCGCGGTCATCGTGGGCGAGGAATCGTGCGTCGGCGAGCGCGGCACGCAGAACCTCACCGACACCCGCGGCGCGAC
>CAZAAF010000202.1:0-8101 GCA_964482575.1 uncultured Verrucomicrobiota bacterium
TTCCGGAGATCAAGGTTGTTTTCACCGCCGAGGCGGCGGATGAGGACGGCAGGAATCAGGCGCTGGCCGTTGGCGCCCTTGGTGTAGTGGGGAAACCGGTCCACGCGGAGAACATCCTCGCCTTGCTTTCTCCGGCGCCCAAACCGGCGCCGGCGCCCGCGGTGGCGACACCGCCGCTTCCTGTGCCTCCCGATTCTATCCCGCAAGCCATGGCTGAAGTTCCCGCGCCACCGCCCGTGGCGGCTGCGCCACGTGTGGAAGCCGCACCGCCCGTCAGTGTGCCGCCGCCTGTTGTTCCCAAAGTCGTGGTGCAAACGGCCGTGACTCCGGCTGTCGCAAAACCTGCCGCCGTCGCAACTCCGGCTCCAACGGCCGTGCCAGGACCCCGTGTGGTGGCCACAACTCCAAAGGCCACGCCGCCACAGCCGGGACCCACCGTTGTGGCGAAAGTGCCTACGGTTACGGCCAAACCTTCCGTGGCAAAACCGCCTGCTCCGGTCGTGCCGCCATCGCCACAGCCAGGACCGACCGTCGTGGCGAAAGTGCCTACGGTTACGGCCAAACCTTCCGTGGTGAAACCATCTGCACCCCCGCCGGTTCCTGCGGCTCCGCCGCCACCCGCCGCGCCGGTGGTTGTGGCGAAAGTGCCCACGGTTACAGCCAAGCCTTCCGTGGCGCCCCCCCCGTCCCCGGTCCCGCTTGCTCCGCCACCGCCTCCACCGCCGACTCCGGCGGTTGTGACAAAATCGCCTACCGTGGCTGCCAGGCCTGTGGTGGCCAGACCTGCACCCACACCAATCCCGGCACCCACACCGGCACCTCCCGTCGCACCGCCGCTGCCAATTCCGGCGCTGGTGGACCCGACGGATATCAGCAACCCGATGATTGGGACTTTGCTCGGCCCCTATCTGATTCGGAAGCTTCTAGGCCAGGGCGATTGGGGCAGCTTGTTCGAGGCGGTGCAGGAACAGGTGAATCGCGCTGTCGCCGTCAAGGTGCTTGACCCGGAACTGCTTAAGGATTCCTTCCGGATTGCGCAGTTTACGTCGCTGGCCAGCCGTCTGGCCAACCTGCGCCACAACAATCTTGTAGCTGTTTATGAAGCGGGTGAATCCAATGGCGTGCACTATTATGCGCGGGAATTCATCGAGGGCCGAAGTCTGCAGGAGATTGTTGAGTCACCCAAGAAACTCAGTCCGACACATACGCTGCGGGTGTTGATCGGCGTGGCGAGGGCGCTGTTGTATCTGTCCCAAAACCGTGTCCCGTTCAGCCCGGTACCCGCCAAAAACATCCTTGTGGACACGGCCAACGGGGAACCGCATCTATGCGGTTTCTCCTTTCTGGACGGTTCCGGCGGTGCGCTTGGCGGTTCCGCCGTTACGGAGATGCCATCCCTGGCACAGCTCTTGTGGAATGCCATGGACCCGGCGTCGCCGCAGTCCCCGCCCGTGTATGATTTGTTAAGGCGGTTGCTGCTCTCCGATAATCCATTCCCGTCGCTGGAGCAAATGCTCGCGAGCGTGGAAGCCTTGGAGCGGTCGTTCCACACACCGGTGGTCAAAAAGGTCAGGTCGATCAGCAAGCGGCGAAGCGCGGTGGTGCCGATTGTCCCGGGGAAGAAACCCCTGAGCCAGCAGGCGAAGAAAAAGAGCTACCTGCTGGCCGGCGCGCTGGGCGCGGTGGCGGTGCTGGCGGTGGCGGGCTGGTTCGTGTTCGAAAAACTCCACGAACTGCCACCGGCGGACGTGAAGAGCTTCGTCCACGTGCCGGCAGGCGAGTTCATCTATCAGGAAGGCAAGAAGGCGACGACCAAAGAGTTCTGGATCAGCCAGTACGAGGTCACCATCGGCCAGTACCGGAAGTTCCTGTTGCAGGTCAGGTCCAAGGGCGACACGCAGTGGGCGAATCCGAAACAGCCCAAGGAAGGGGACTTCAGCTCGCACGCGCCGGTGGACTGGGAGATGATCCAGGAAGCCGTCCGGTCGGGCCAGCCGTTCGACGGCCAGCGGATCACGGACGATTGCCCAATCTTCAACGTAAACTATTGGGACGCCTGGGCGTATGCGAAATGGGCCGGCGGCCGTCTGCCCACCGAAGAAGAATGGGAAAAGGCTGCACGCGGCACAGACGGGAGGCTGTACCCGTGGGGCAACAGTTTCGACGACCCGAAATGCACCAACTCCGGCAAGGACTACGACGATGCCAATCACGGCCGGTTGGACGGCTACTTCCAATGGGCGCCGGTGCACGCACATCCCGGCGACGTCAGCCCGTTCGGTGCGCGCGACATGGCCGGCAACGTCTGCGAATGGACCGATTCATGGACGCCGATGAAGACAAACCCAAAGCAATCGGTGCCGGTCGTCCGGGGCGGTTCGTGGGCTGACACCGAGGTGCGCCTGACGCAACGCCAGATCACCGTGATGGCCCAGCAGGGGCGGCCCGACCTGGGTTTCCGCATCGTTCGTGATAGCGCGCCTCCCGAGCCGGAAAAAAAGTGAGTCACGCCATCGCCCGCCTGCTGGCCTGTTGGTGTTGTCTGCTGCCGCTTGGGTTGTCGGCGGACGTCAGGCTCCCATCCCTGTTCTCCGACCACATGGTGCTGGCAAAAGCCGCGGCGGTCCCCGTGTGGGGAAAGGCCGATCCCGGCGAGCGCATCCGTGTCGCCCTCGGCGGCGTTGGTGCCGAAGCCATTGCGGACGCGATGGGACGATGGACGATCCAACTGAATCTCAGCGATGTGGCCGCGGGTCCGTTTGAGATGACGGTGGAGGGCCGGAATCGGGTCGTGATCCACGACGTGGTGGTTGGCGAAGTCTGGCTGGCCTCGGGCCAGTCGAACATGGAATTGCCGCTGCGGGTCACGGCGAATGCGGATGCCGAGATTGCCTCATCGGCCAATCCCTTTCTGCGTCAGTTCCAGGTCAAGAAGGCCGGCGCCAGAAGGCCGGCGGACGATTGCCAGGGACGCTGGACGGTGGCCGGACCGACAACGGCGGGGGAGTTCTCCGCCGTGGGTTATTATTTCGGAAAGGAGTTGCAGCAGGATCGAAAATGCCCCGTTGGCATTCTCCATGCCTCGCATGGTGGCACGTCTATCGAGCCGTGGACGCCAGCGGACTGTCTCGACCGGATCCCGTCTTTCAAGGCGTCCGCAGAGTCCAAGCGCAAGCGCGCGGACGATTATCCGGGGCAGAAGGCAAGGTTTGCCGCGGATTTTACCGCATGGCTGCATCGGCACGGACGGGAAGACGCGTCGCCATCCAACACAGCCTTGTTCACGAAGGAAAGCCTATCCCCGTCGGATTGGATCACAGTAAATCTGCCGGGCAGGGTTCCGTCCAAGGACCTTCCTTCCAGCGGCGTCTTTTGGATTCGGCGCGATATCGAAGTTCCGGCAGTGGCCGCGCGCCAGGGGTTCAAAGTCATGATCGGACCGTTGGACGGCGACTGGCAGGTGTATTGGAACGGCCGGAAGATAGACGAGATGACCTATGCGCATCTGCCAGGCAGGGGCTTCCCTTGCTATTTCCCCGTGTCGCCGGAGTGCCTGCACACCGGCAAAAACACGCTCGCCATCCGGATTTATTCGCCCGTATCGCCGCTGGGCGTTTCCAGCCCCTCGCTGTGGGCCGGGCCGGTGGACCTCAATGGGAAATGGCAGGTCCGGGTGGAGCGCGCTTTTCCTAATCTCCCGCCGGAAGTCATGCAAACCGCTCCGGCGATGACTTACCGTCTGCCGGAGATGCTGCCTGGGAGTCTCTTCAACGGCATGATTCACCCCCTTATCCCCTGCACCCTTGCCGGTGTGCTCTGGTATCAGGGCGAGAGCAACGTCCAACGGGCGTACGAGTATCGTACCGCCCTCCCGTTGTTGATCGAGGGCTGGCGGGAAAAGTGGCGGCGGGAGGATTTGCCCTTCTATTTCTGCCAGGTCTGCAACCATTTTGCGAAACTCCCCCAGCCCGCGGAATCCCCTTGGGCTGAGTTGCGCGAATCCCAATCCCGGGCCCTGGCCTTGCCGGGCACGGCACAGGCCGTCCTCGTGGACCTGGGCGAAGCCGGTGACCTTCATCCTCGTGACAAGAAAAGCGTCGGTCATCGTCTTTGCCTGATCGCCCAGGCCAAACACTATAACCAGCCGGTTGTTTGTTCAGGGCCGGTTTACGAAGCGATGAGCCTCGAAGCCGGCAAGGTCCGCCTCCGGTTTCGCAACACGGCCGGGGGATTGCGGGCCATCCCATTGCCTCCGGTGTACCCCGTAAAAACCCTGACCGGCGAAACGACGCCGTTGGTTCGCCACTGTCCGCCAGGCGAATTGGAGGGGTTTGCCATTTGCGGTGAAGACCATCGGTGGGTTTGGGCCCATGCAAGAATCGAAGGCGATAGCGTGCTGGTTTGGGCCGAGCCGGTACGGCTGCCTGTGGCGGTTCGCTATGGTTGGGCGGACAATCCCACGTGCAATCTCGTCAATGGCGCCGGACTGCCGGCTTCACCCTTCCGTACGGACAATTTCCCTGCAACGACCCAAGACAGTCACTTCTAAGGAGTGAGCGTGACGCGTTTTTCCATGACGGCGGCGAACCCATCCGCGTGACGGGGGAGATTGAATCTTCAACGCACACCGACGTCCGCGTTGACCAGACTCCATCGCTGGTTCCATTCACGCGAGTCGGTCGTGTTGATGGAATTGTCATACATAAAGAGGATGAAGGTCCGCACGCCGACAACAGTCAGGACGAAAAAGAGGGCCACCCACACCCATTTCTCCCATACCTTGCCCACACTGAAGTTCCGGCTCATGGCTCTACATTTTATTCCCGGTTGGAGAATCTTCAGTAGGAACAAACCTGATTACAGTATCGGGGAAATCCTTACAAAAAAAAGCCAGGACGGTCGCAGGATGAACATTGCGAATACCTGTGCGTGTTCGGGTTGGATTCTTGAGGATCGGACGGAAGGTCCCATCCGCCGCCCAACGGAAAAACGTCCCCTGATACCTGGTCCACCCATATCTCTTATCGGGCTTTTCGATAGCGTGCCCGATAAATGGGAAGGCCTTCGGAAACGAAGCCGCGCTCGAAGTCGGTCATCTCCTCCGGTCCGGACGGTACGCGCGGTTCGACGCGCTCGAAATCACCGTTTGCGTCGAAGCAGGGCTCCATTTCCGCAAAGTAATCCGCATGGTCGGTGGCCAGATTGACAAATCCGCCCGGTTCGAGCGTGCGCGACAGGGCGGCGACAAATGCCGGCTGGATCAGACGGCGTTTGAAATGCCGTTTCTTCGGCCACGGGTCGGGAAAGTAGATATGGTAGGCCGCGATGCTCGCCGGCGGGAAAAGCCATTCCACGGCGTACCCCGACTCGATGCGCAGGCCGCGCAGGTTGCCGGCAATGCCGAGGCGCGGGGCTTTGCGGTCGAGTTTCAGCACCCGTCCCTTGAGCCGTTCCACGCCCACCCAGTTGCGCTCCGGAAACTTCGCGGCCCAGTGCAGCAGCAGCGAGCCGTCGCCACAACCGAGATCCACCTCGATGGACTGGCGCTTGGGAAACACGGCCGACCAGTCGAGCCGTGCAAACCAGCTCGCGGGCGTATACAAGACTTGGGACGAAACGTTGTGCACCGTTCATTTCTGCAATTGAAAACCCGAAATCACAAACCTAAAATCCAGGCGAGGTGAATCTTTTCGCTCACACTGGTTTTTGATTGTGCACAAGCTGGAGACGGAACCATGAAACGATTGACGGCCATTCTCATTGCGGCCCTCGTCCTGGCCGCGCTGGGCGCCGGGGCGCAGGACACCCCGCCCAAGAAGGAACGTATCCCCGGGCGGCCCACCAACCTGTTTGGCCTGCCGCCCCAGATCGGCGACAAGCTGAAGCTCACGGATGAACAGAAACAAAGGACCCTGGAGGTGGCCAGGAAATACCGGCCTCAGCTTGAGGACATCCGCAAGCAAATGATGGAGGAATTCCGCGCCCTCCTGACCGACGACCAGAAGAAAACCCTAGATGACGCCCTCGAACAAATGCGCAAGCGGCAACAACAGGCGCGGGGCGAAAACAAGCGTCCGCAAAACAACGACGGCGCTGAACGCAAACCGGACACTGGCGGCAAGCCCTGAGGCTGGGGTTGAAACCCGCGGTCAACCGATTTCATCACCCGACCCGCACCAAGGAAACGCCATGGAACTCAAAATCGTTCCGATTGAAAAACCGGCCGACCTTAATTTCATCCTCGGCCAATCCCATTTCATCAAGACCGTCGAGGACTTGCACGAGGCGATCGTGCAGACGGTGCCCCAGATGAAGTTTGGTGTCGCCTTCTGCGAGGCGAGCGGGCCGGCGCTCGTGCGCGGGTCGGGCAACGATCCTAGTCTGGTGGATCTGGCGAAGAAGAATGCGCTGGCCCTGGGGTGCGGCCACGCCTTCATCATCTTCCTGAAAGACGGATTCCCCCTCAACATTCTCAACACGGTCAAAGCCGTGCCGGAAGTCTGCCGGGTGTTCTGCGCCACGGCCAATCCCACCGAGGTCATTGTCGCGGAAACAGCCACCGGGCGGGGCATTCTCGGCGTCGTGGACGGCATGAAAAGCCAGGGGGTGGAATCCGAGGCGGATGTCACCGCACGCAAGCAGTTGCTACGCCGGTTTGGCTACAAGCTGTAACCCCGCCATTCCACGGCGTGTTTCGTGCGAGACGGCCTCAACGCGCCGAAGCCAGCCAGCGCAATACTTCCTGCGCCTTGGGATCGTCCGGACGCAACTGAATGAACTGGAAGTAGTGTGCGCGCGCCTTGTCCTTCGTCGCGGCCTGCCGGGAATAAATCTGGCCGAGCGCCAGGTGTGCCGCGGCGAACTGGGAATCGGTTTGGAGCAACGCCTCCAATTGGGTGGCCGCGTCGGCATAGGAACCGGCCTGCATCAGCTTCAACGCATCCTGATAACGATCCTCCACCGAACGTGCGTGGGCGGCGGGCGCGGGAGCGGGCAGGGGGCCCGGGGCGGGGGGGATGGCCGTGGGCGTGGTCGGGACAGCCGGAGGCAACGGCACCGGTGAAACCGTGACGGGCGGCACGGCAGCGGTCACCGCCGGCCGGGCAAATTGCGGCGCCACTTGTGTGAGCAATGTGACGAAATCGGGCGAGATCTTGCCGCCCAGCTTGATGCAGGATTCCGCGTCCGCCCATGCCTTGTCGTAGGCCCGGGTGTTGTAATAGGCAATGGCGCGGTTCTTGAACGCGGCGGCGTTATCGGGTTTGAGTTCGATGACGCGGGAGAAGTCTGCAAGAGCCTGGTCAAACTTGCCGGCCTTGGCATACGCATGGGCGCGGTTGTAATAGGCGCCCGACAACGACGAGTCGCGCTGGATGGCGTCGTTGAAATCCCACATGGCGCGCTCCATCTCGCCGCGCGCGGTCCATGCCACACCGCGGTTGTTGTAGGCCACGGCAAATTTGGGATCGATCTGGATGGCCTGCGTATAATCCGCGATGCCTTGATCGGAATCGCCTGTCAGGCAGTAGGCGTCGCCGCGGTACACGAGGGCGTTGACATTCTTCGGGTCGAGCTTGAGCGCCCGGTTGAACCAATCGATTTGCTCCGCCGGCTTGGTGGCGGCCATGCCTTTGGCCAGGGCTTCCTCGGCCGGGGTCAGGGGAGGTGGCGTCGGGGCCGCCGGGGCGGCGGCGGGTTTGGACTCGCTGGCCGTGCCGGCTGGCATGGACTTCAAGACACGAGTCAGCGCCGCGACGAAATCGGGATCCACCTGGGCGCCGAGTTGCAGGGCCTTTTGCACATCGGCCATGGCTTCGGGATAGGCGTGTTGCTCTGAATAGAGCAGCGCGCGGGCCTGATACGCATCGGCATAATCCGCCTTGAGTTGGATGGCGCTGGTGAAATCCTTCAAGGCATTGTCCGCATCGCCCTGCTTGGCATAGGCTTGCCCGCGCGCATAGTAGGTTTCAGCGCTCTGGGGTTGAATCTTGATGAGCTTGCCAAAGTCGTAAATTGCAGCGGCGTAGTTGCCTTTGGCATAATACAGGTCGCCGCGACCCGCATAGGCTTCGGCGCAGTTCGGATCCAGTTCAATCGCCCG
>CAZAAF010000203.1:0-8069 GCA_964482575.1 uncultured Verrucomicrobiota bacterium
CAATTCCGCATCCTGCCGGGCCACGAAGGGGACTGCCAGGTCAATGGGAGCCGCATCGGGATTCCCGCTCACGTGTTTGAATACCATCGGCTCGCCAAACTGGTGCAGGACCTTGAGCCGGAAGACGTTCTTGGATGGCGCGTAATCGAGCCAGAACCACGCACGAGGAAAAAAGAGCGGCATGTGAAGCTCGTCCATCGATGCGGGCAATCGCGGCGACACCCACAATATTTGCGCTGACACATCCAGACTGGCGTTGGCGAATTGGTGAGGCCACCACCACCCCGCCATGGCGCTCATGTAGCTGCCCCCAGGCTGGGCCCAGTCTGTCAGGGTTGGCATGATGTTAAGATACAATCCCCACGGTGCCTTCATGCGATGGTAAATCGTGTCGTAAGTCCGCCACGCCACTTCCAGCGCGTCGTCCGTGAAACCCTCGGTCATCGCCGTGCCGGCCAGATAGGTCCATTGATAGGTGAACCAACTGCGGTCATTGTGGGCACTGCCGTCCGGCATGAACTCGTCCGCAAGGACCGAGGGGCTGCGGCGGCCATTGACTTGGAAGATGCTCTCCAAGCTTGATTGGGCCTCCGCCGCGGACACAACTCGCGGCAACCCCACCATGCGTGTCAGCCATTCGCCAGCCAATTGCGCCGTGAACAGTGTTGGAACGAGCAGGTTGCGATCGGGCAGGTAACACTTGCCAAAATACTTCCCGGTCCAGAGCCGTTGGTGCAGGGTTGTTCGCAGCCGTTCCAACCGTCCCGCGCACGCCGTGCGCACCGTCTCGTCACCTTCGAGCGTGGCCATTTCCATCGCGCTTAGCAGCGCCGCACCATAAACGCTGGCGGTGAAGATGAATCCGCCGCCGTATTGGATTCCGGCATCGAACGTCGTGCCGCCCTCCGGGATGCCGTCCCCGTCGCGATCGGCCGCCGCCATCCAGTCCAGCGCACGCTTGATGCCGGGCCAGGACTGGTCCAGGAACGCGCGGTCCCCCGTCCATCGGTAGTGTTTGAGAACCTGCCAGATGTAAACCGCCGGCAAATCCGGCCAGCGCGTGATGCCGTAATACACCCGCGGATCGCCGATGACTTGGTAGATGTTGCCGCAGAAATGGGTGATTTCGCCGTCGTTCTGCTGGCATTGCCGAAACATCTCCAGCTCACGCCGGGCCAGCTCCGGATAAAACGTGCCGTTGAACACGTGCGCCACCGTGCGTTGGTCGAGTGTGCCGAGGGCGCCTTCCATCCACGACGGATCTTCATGCACCGAAAACGCGCCGTCACGCGTGAGCAGTGTGTTGTCGAACACCGGGTGTGTCGAGTTGAGAATCAATCGCTGCACCCAGACCGGCAGATTGGAATCGGTCACCAGTTTGCCCACAACCGCCGTCTCGCGATTCAGGCGCTCGCGCTGGCCAAACGCATAAGCCGCCAGTGCCTGCGGGGTGGCAAACTCGCGCAGGTAGTAATGGCCTTGGTCCTTGCCGTCCATCGTGACGTGGTGTGGCATCCACCAGACAAAGGCGAAGAAAACCTTCTGCTGGCCGCCGGCGGGCACGGTGACTTTCCGGCAAATGGCGCCGGCAGGAGACGCGGATTTTGGATTTTGGATTCTGGATTTCAGGTTTTCCGGGCGCCCCAGGTCACCGGTTTTTGAGAACTCCGTCACCAGCGCGGCGGCCTCCACGTCGGCGTCCCATCCACGCACGGTGGTCGGGCCGTCGCTGAGCAGCCAGTACTCGCCGGCAGAGTTCAGTTTCATCCCCTCGAATTGTTTTGTCGAAAACAGGCGCAGCCCGGTCAGCGACGTGTCTTCCACCGTCGCCGGCTCGACGCGATTGCCCTCCTGCTCGCGCCACCGGGAGTGATCGCCATGGACCTGATAACCACCGCAGCCAATGAAATGATCGAGCGAGAACAACAGGGATGCCTCCACCGGCTGGGCGTTGGTGTTGGACAGCGTGAATTCGAAGAACGCCACGGGCAGGCTGGAGTCCTTCGGATTGTGGGGGATCAGCGAGGACCATGCGTGCAGCGACACGCCCACCGGCAGCGCCGCATCCTCGAACGTGGCGTCGATGAACGGTAATTGACCCCGATAGGCAACGTGCGCCACCTGGGTGACGCCCGGAAATTCCCGATCGCGAAACCCGAATCGCAGCCAGCGCGTCACCGGCGACGGGTTTTCAGATGGGCGATGGGCAATGGGCGAGGGGGAACCTGGGGCGGCACGGATGGCAAAGAACGTCGATCGCGACGGTCGCCACGGATGGTCCCACAACGTCTCATCCCAGTTGTGGTTGATGCTGAAACGCGAGAACCAGCCGCTGGGCAGTATTTCGAACTTGCCGCAACCCATCGCGCCTAGCGGTACGCCGTTTTGCCACTGGCCGTTGTGGATGATGCCGGTGGTTTCGTCGAGGCCTTGGTTCAATTCCGCACGGGCCTGCCATGCCAGCAGCGTGAGGCACAAGGTTGCGGTGATGATTCCAACTACGGTTTGTCGTCTCATTTGGTCACCTCGGCATAAAGGTTGTGCGGTTTGTGATCCTCGTAATCCAACGGGTCCAGGTTCGGCACGGTGCCCTTTCGGAATTCGCATACCGTCATCGAGCGGAACCCCGCTTTTTGAAGCCGGCTCTCGAGTTCCTGCCGATCAGAATTCCATTGATGATCGCGAATGAACCGCCGGGAGAACCAGCCCGGGTCTCCCCCCCGTTTGATGTCCTTGTCAAATCCCCACCAGAGCCGGCACAGGTCCCGCGCCGGTTTCGCGCCCGGTTGAGCTGCAGCGACGGCCTGTTGGCACAGGGCGATCAGCTTCAGGATGTCCGGCACGACCAGCCTCAGGACGCCGCCCTCCTGCAAACAACGGCGGCCTTCCTGCAGGATATGCCGCGCCTCCCATCGCTCGAAGTGCTCGATCACATGCGAACAATAAATGTATTTCGCCGTGCCATCCGCCAGCTTCAGCGGTGCCCATGGCAGATCATAACCCGGTGGCAACACACCCAATCGGATGAGCCACCGCCGAATCCCGGGAAACTTCGACAAGAGCGGCCGCACGCCCCAGTCGAAATTCAGCCAAGGATCCAAACCATTGGGACCACAGCCAATATTCAGTAGAATATCCGATGAACTCATAAATGAACGCGACAGCAGCGAACTATAAAAGAAAGCCCTTGCGCTTGCCACCATGGAAAACCGGAACCAGACCGTGCCTTAGGGGAGGGCTGCCGACATGACGTTTTTTCTTCACGCCGAGCGTGCGTTTTGTGATTATCTCCTCTGGTGAAGAAGGTCGTCTTTATTGCAAACAAAAACATCGGCACCGGGTTGAGCGGCGGCGACCGGATCTTCACGGAAATCCTGCGGCACTGGCACGACAAACTGGACCTGACGCTCCTCGGTTCGGAGGAAGCCCATGCCATGGCCGCAACGCGCGGTGTGTTCGGGTTCCGGTTTGTCCAAACTGACGGCCGCAACACGAGTCCCAATCCCTACACATTGACGGGACTGATGCGGCACATCGCGCGGCGGCTGTGGCGCGGACTGAAGGCGGTCAAAACCCATTGGAACGTCCTCGCTGCGGCGGACACGATTTATTCCGTTTCCGACGCGTATCCCGATTGCCTGGTGGGCGCGTATGTTAAATGGCGGCGCGGCCCGGCGGTGACGTGGATCGCCGGCTACTACCTGTTTGTGCCACAACCGTTCAGCCCCGAGTCGCCCTACAAAGGCCGGAACTGGCTCCGTGGCGCGCTTTACTGGTTGATGCAGATCCCCTCCTACTGGTTGGTCCGTCGCTATGCCGACTATGTCTTTGTCACCTCGCAGCCCGATGTGGCGCCGTTCGTCACTCCGCGCCGGCCGGCGTCGCGGGTGGTGGTGGTGCAGGGCGGCGTGGACATTACCGAGTCGGAGCGCTACCTGCAATCCCCCTCCGTGGCGCCCGTCAGCCAGCGCCAATACGATGCGTGCTTCATCGGGCGCTTCCATTTCCAGAAAGGAGTCCTCGAACTGGTGGACATCTGGAAAAAAGTCGTGGCGCAAAAAAAGGACGCGCGGCTGGCAATGATCGGCGAGGGAACGTTGCAGCCGCAAATGGAGGCGCGCATCGCCGCGCTGGGATTGCAGGACCACATCACGATTCTTGGGTTCATGGACGGCGCGCCGAAGTTCGAGGTATTCAAGCAAAGCTGCCTGATGGTGCATCCGGCCACCTACGACAGCGGCGGCATGGCGGCGGCCGAGGGCATGGCCTGGCGGCTGCCGGGCGTGAGCTTCGACCTGGAATCGCTCAAGACCTACTATCCCCAGGGTATGTTGAAGGCGGCGCCGGGCAATCTCGACCAGTTCGCCAGCCTCATCCTGAGCCTGTTGTCAGACAAGGCCCTGTATGAACAACAGGCCGAGGCCGCTCACGCGTTGGTCGTCGGGGTCTGGGATTGGAAAAAGCGGGCGCAGCGGGTCTATGATGCCGTGTTTGGTACGGCTTCGTGAGGCCGTCGCGTATTTCTATTTTGCCGGGGATGCGTTTACGACGGTGGTCATCTGGGTGATCCGCAACTGAATCGGGGCGATCTGCCTTTCCAACGCCGCGACTTGCATTTGATAACGGCCGAGGAGATCGGTTTGTTTTTTCACTTCCTGGGTGTCGGCCATGACGGCGATCTTCGCTGATTGAATGGCCGAACTATCCCCGGTTCCTTTTCGGGTGTTGTAAATCCACCGGCCGTTGAACCAATAGCCGCCAGAGGTCGCATACACCCTTGCTTCCTCCGTCTTCTTCTGCTCCAGCACACGGTTATCCTGGGCCAGTTTTTCCTGGGCTGCTTTGAGGCGCTCTTCAAGGATCTTGTTCTGCGCCTCCCATTGTTGTTTGGAAGACAGCAGCGCCGCCAGTTGGGCGTCCAGCGCCTGCTTCAGGGGCACCTGCACCTCCACAATCACGGCCGGATCCCTGGCGGCGGCAATGACTTTGTCCAGGTAACTGACCGTGTCCGCGTACTTGTTTTGGGCCAACAGCAGCCGGGCTTGTTGAATCACCGGGCTGGCGGCGGAGGAGGATGCTTTCGACAACGGGGTGGCGGCAACCGGAGACCCCTGCGTCGCGGGCACGGCGGCTGGCGGCGCCTCGGTCTTGATCGGCGCAGCCGATGGGGTGTAAGCCGGCGGCAGAGCCGCAGGCTGTGACGCATACGATGTCGTCACGCGCGGAGCCGCCTTGGGGCTTTCGGATGGCGCGTCCCCCGCCAGTTCGGCACGGTAGTATTTCTGATACCCGTAGTACCCGCCAGCCAGGATGCCCGCTACCATCGCCAGTTGCACCCCCGTCAGGATGACGGACTTGAACGCCGAGGTCTTGGGTCGCTTGACGGGGCCTCTGTATTGAGGCCAGGTAACGACCTGCGGTTCGGCCGGTGCCGACGGCGTGGTGGGCATCTGGAGTTTGGCCGCCGCGCCTTTGAATTCCGCTTCCACGGTCCCAAAAACGACTTTATCACCGTCCTGCAGCGGAGACACCAGCACCCGGTCGCCGCGAACAAGAGTGCCTCCGGCGGATCGGAGGTCTTTCACAATCCAGTCGCCGCTCCGATGACTGATGACCGCGTGATAATCAGAGATGGACTCGTCATCGAGGCAAATGGCGTTATCGGCCGCTCGCCCGATGGTGATTTCATCCCCGATCAACTCCGCCGTCGCCCCCTGAAGCGGGCCTGAAAGGAAACAGATTTTTTCCATGGTGCTCTTGGGTCCTATTCCGGGCTTTCGATTCAGGCGATAGACGCTCACTTCGTCGCCGAGACGGCCTGCACAGGCACTGGTGCACCCGCGGGTGCTGGCTCCGGGGATGGCGCGAGTGGCGCAGGGCTCAACACGCTGTTCATCTGGGTCACCCGCACTTGAACGGGTGCGATCTGCTGGTCCAGCATTGCAATTTGCTGACGGTAACGGTTGACAACATCGGTTTGTTTCTTGATGTCCTGCTGGTCCATCATCACCTTGATTTGCAGTTCATGGATGGCCGTTTGGGCCTGCGAATCCCCGGTTCCCTTTCGCGTATTGCCGACCCAGGTCCGGCTGTAGTAATAGTGCCCTTCCCAATAACCGTAACGCCAGTGACCGCCGGGGAGTTCATAAACCTTGGCCTCGGCGTCCTTCTTGGTCGTCAGTGCCTTGTTGTCCTGTTCCAGTTTGTCCTGCGAGGTCTTGAGTCGGTCTTCCAGCGGTTTGCACTGCCCCTCCCATTGTTGTTTGAGGGATTGGAGCGACAACAGTTGCCCATCAAGTGCCTGTTTGAGCGGGGGCTGCAAATCCGTGGCCACGGCCGGGTCCGTGGTGGTGGCGATCGCCTTGTCGAGATAAGCCACAGCGTCCGGGAACCTGTTCTGGGCCAGCAGCAGTTTGGCTTGCTGAATCACCGGGACGGCGGCGCCCGAGGGCGGTTTGGAGGGTGCAGCGGCGGCAGCCGTCGGCGGGGCGGGTGCGACCGGTGTCACGGGCGTTGCGGGTGCTGCCGGCGCGGCGGGGGGTGCCGTCGGTGCGGCCACCGGAGTTGCCGCTTCGGGTGCGGCGGTTGTCGTCGTGGATTCCCGGGGTTGCATCGCCAGTTGCGTGTACGACGATGAAAGAGGCGCGGCCGACGACGCGCTGGCGGTCGCATACGACGCGGGCGCCGGCGGCAATGATGATCTCCCGGAGGACGACGTGGATGCGCTCAACGGAGTTGTCGTCGGGGTGTCGGGCGTGGGCGCGACCGTCGATGGGTCCACGCGGCCAAATTTCTGGTATGCGAAGTAACCGCCGGCCAGGATTCCCACCACCACAACCAACTGGATCACGGTCGTGGCCGCCGACTTGAAGGCGGCTGCATTCGCTTTCGGGCCGCCGCCCGGCGACTGCGACCAGGTGAGCGTCTGCGTCTTGGGCGAAGACTGCATCGCGGTGGGCAATTGAAGCTTGCCCACGGTGGCCTGGAATTCCGCTTCCACCAATCCGAAGGCCAGCCGGTCGCCGTCCCGGAGGGCGGCCACAAGCACCCGTTCCCCGCGGACAAAAGAACCCCGGGCCGAGCCCAGGTCCCTGACGACCCAGTCGTTGCCCTGATGGCAGAGCATCGCATGACGGTCGGACACCGATTCATCGTCCAGGCAGATGGCATTATCCGGAGAGCGCCCCAGGGTGATTTCCTCCCCGATCAACTCGGCGGTGGCGCCCTGAAGCGGGCCTGTAAGGAAGCAAATCTTGTCCATAGATGTCATCCGCGTTTCGCGTTATCCGTTACGCCTCCTCAAACCGGAAAAAGACAAGGCCTGTCCGTGCTTCTCGTTGCTCTGTTCAAGCCTGCGCCTTCCCCGGCGGCACCATGTCCTTGGAAACTGCTCATGGTGTAACAACCTCTTGGTCTTGTTGGCTGCCGGTGTAGCGCGAGGGGTGGCAGGGGTCAAGTCAAAACAAGGAAGGTCCGCCTCCATTTGAATGCCCGTCCGGTTTGTGTGCGCCAAAAGGAGGATGCACACGCGGCTTGACTCCCACGCGTGCGGGCCTTATCACTCGACCCAACCAACAGAGGAGCTACATGGATACCAACATCAATCCCACCAGTCGTCGTGATTTTTTGAAAACCTCCAGCGCGGCCGTGGTGGCCGCCCCGTTCATTCTCTCCAGTGAGACCCGGGCGGCGGGCAACAGTGAGAAGCTCAAGATCGGCTTCATTGGTTGCGGCGGACGCGGCACCGGCGCGGCCCGGCAGGCGCTCAAGGCCGACAGCAATGTCGAACTGTACGCCATGGCAGACGTGTTCCCGGAGAAGATCACCAGCAGCCTGGAACAGTTGAAGAAGGCCTCGCCGGAAAAAATCAACTGCCCGCCAGAGCGGCAGTTCGTCGGGCTGGATGCCTACAAGAAGGTCATCGCGAGCGGCGTGGACGTGGTGTTGCTGACAACCCCTCCGGGATTCCGCCCGCAGCAGTTCAAGGCCGCCGTCGAGGCGGGCAAGCATGTTTTCCTCGAGAAACCGATGGCGACCGACGCCCCCGGCGTCCGGTCCGTGCTGGAGTC
>CAZAAF010000204.1:0-8044 GCA_964482575.1 uncultured Verrucomicrobiota bacterium
ATCTTCTGGGTGAGGAAGCCGGCAAGGGGAACGCCAGGGCCTTTGACGCCCTGAAACAGTCACTGGGAATCAGTCATTTGGATGGATTCGCCGCCGACGCCTTGGGGATTGCCGCTGCCCGGGGACATGCCGAGTCGCTCCAGATGCTCCTGCATCCCGACCAGCACAAGATTCTCAAGTCGTCCGCAGTGTTTGCGCTGCGTGCATCCGCGGAGAAGAAGAACGCCCAAGCCATCGAGTTCCTGCTGGCCGTTCTCGACAACCCGGACGAGCGTGCCCTTTGGTATGGGGCGGCGACGGGCCTGGCCGCCGCGAAGGACCATCCCAAGGTCCAAGCCGCGCTGGAGAAGTATGAGAAGTCCCGCCGTACGCCCGCTCCGCCTTCGCGGTGAGAAGCGGTGGCCGGTTTCTCCACTCCTACTTCTGCACAATCTCGTACGGAATGGCCGGCAGCGTGCCCATCGGATACGGGTTCTTGTTCTTCGACTTGGGATTGGGCGATTGCGGCTTGGGGAAGACCTTCACGATCAGGTTGCCGGTCTGGCCCGGCTTCGATTTCTCCGCATCGCTTTGCACGACGATCTCCGCGCCATCGGGTGATGGCAGCAGTTCCTGAATGACCATGCCGTCGGGGGCGTCGCTCAGTTCGAGGCGGACCCGGTTGGCAAAGGCGATGGACGGCGTGGACAGCCGGATGCGCGCCGTGCCGCCGGCGGGAATCTTGATGGGGGTCTCGCTGAGGACTTTCACCAGACCCCTGTTGCCGCCCAAGGGGCGTCCCATCACGGCGGCCAGCAAATCCCTCGCCGGGACCAGATGCCGGTATTCGAACGCCTGCATCATGTCTTCCGCCGGCACGGCCGTATGCACCACCTCGCGCCCTTCGGAGGTTGCACGGCCCTCGACCTTGAGTTCGAGCGGTTCCGGGTGCGGCTGGACGGGGACCGACACGGTGAGCTTCAACTGTTCCTTGTCGGACGGGATCGTGCCGCCGACGAGCTTGAAATCCTCGGGCGCGCCCTTCAAGGAGAGCGCAATGGCGCCGGAGAACCAGTCCCGGCGGATGGCGTACACGGTGATGGGAATGCTCGCCCCGGCACGGGAGACGAGGGTGGAGGGGACGACGCGCAGTTCGAAATCCGGCTGCGGCGCGCTGATGCGGAGGCGATAGGCGTAATCCGGGCCGCCCTTGTGTTGTGCATCGGTGATGTGAACGTAGTAGTCCCCGTCCTTCGGCAGCGTGGCGCGCAGGTAGGAATCGGCGTGATGCGTGGTCAGGCCCGCACCCTTGTCCACGTGGTCATCGTTGAAGGCCAGTTGTTTGCCTGCGGCATCGGTGAGCTTGAGGACGGAATCCAGCGGCGAGTTCAGCCGGCGCGCATGGACCTCCGCGACCACCTCGTCCCCGGCCTTGCCTTCGAAACGGAACACGTCCGTGTCGTTGGGCTTCTCCATCCGGCCGTTGATGATGATCGGCAGCGTCACGCGTTGCGCGTGCGCCGGATCGTTGTTGGATTGTTGGTCGAGGCACTCCGGTAGCGTATCCACCTTGAACGGCACGAAATTCGAGGCCACGGCGCCCTGCCGGGCGCAGACCGGATACGTGCCGGGCGCCTTGTTCCGGGCGTCGATGGTCATGTGGGTGTCGGACAGGTTCCAACCCTTCACCTCGACGGTGGTCTCGGCGCCCGCGGGCCCGCCCAGCGGGAAGATGCCCGTCACAAACGGCAGTTCGCCGAGGGTGACGCGATAGACAAAATCCTCGCGGCCGCGGTAGATGGCGTCCTTGATCTCGACCGTGTATTCGCCATCGGCGGGAATCTGGTAGTAGAGGACCGGGTCGGGGTTGAAACGGAAATCGTCGTCATACGCCAGCTCTTTTCCGTGTGAATCGTAGAGCGCGAGCGTCGCTTGGAACCATCCCGGCACCGCATCGGGGATGTACGGAATCAACTCCCGCGCGCTGGCGGCGATGACCACGCGCTGGCCTTTCGTGGCCTGGAACCGGAAACGGTCCACCGCGCCGGGCAGGATCTGGCCGTTGACGACCGCCGGCAGTGTGACCTTCATCGTGGGCTGCGCCGTCCGGTTCTTGGGCGCAAACGCGGTTTTGGCGACCGCGCTCTTCTGCTCGGTGATGGCCTTCGAGGCTTCCTTCGAAAACTCCGGCAACTGGCCGATGTTGAACGCGAGCGGATTGGACAATCCCATCATCGTGCCCACCCTCAGTTCCCGTTGCCCCACCTCTGCATCCGGCGCCACCGTTACTTTGAGGACCACGATCTCCGAGATGGCGGGGTTGGCCGGCCGTTTGACCCCGCTAGCCAGTTTCTGGCGGGTTTCCATCAACAGCCGGTCGTCGTCCGGCGTCCACTTGGTGTTGGCGTACTTCTTCTTCAATTCCTGGATTTCCTTGTCCTCCGACGCCGCGTCCTTTTTGACGTCCTTGGAGTTCTTGAAGCTGCGGAAGTTTTCCAGCGCCCGGAAATCACCGCGCGACACCGCCCGCCGCGCCAGCAGCTCATCCATCAGGATGCGCAGGTCATTGATTTCCTTGCCGGAGATCGGCCGGATATAGTCGGTAATGGTGGCCGTGACCCCGCCGCCGGAGACGAAGATGTTGGTGACGCCAAACAGGAATTGGCCCGCCACCACCGCCTCGAACGTGGTTCCCTGTTTGCCGCCGGCCGGATAGACGTACCCGACATGCATGTTGGGCATCTGCTTTTGTTGTGCCGACATGCCGGGCGTCGCCGCCAGCAGCATCGCCGTTCCTGCCATTGCCAACCATCGAGATAGGTTCATAAGCACTCCGGACCCTTGCCTGACCTGCGCCATGCCACCATGGCCGCCGTGATTTCCCGTTCCGTGAAGAGAACACCGGAACCCGCCGGAAAGTTGCCAGCCTTTTTGCAGGGAAGGCGGAGTCGACTCTTGCGATCGTGGTTGCGGGGGAACGGTTGGTTGAGATGGCCGCCGGACCTCGCTGCTTCCTCGGCGTGCTGCGCGCTCCTTACTTGCCAGTTGCCAGAATCGCGCCGGGTGCTATGCTCGCCAGCCTAACTTCAACCCAAGGAACTGACTGATTATGAAATGGATGCTGATCACCCTTCTCGCCACCCTCGTTGCCGTGTCCCCGGCTGCGTTTGCTGCTGATGCGTGCGCCGCCGGCTCGGGCAAACTCCGCCATGTCGTGGCGTTCAAGTTCAAGGAGAGCGCCACGCCGGAGCAGATCAAGGAGGTGGAAAAGAATTTCTGCGCGCTGAAGTCGAAGATTTCCCAAATCGCCGCGCTGGAATGGGGCACCAACTGCAGCCCGGAGCAGCACGCCAAGGGATTCACACACTGCTTCATTGTGACGTTCAACAGCGCCGCCGACCGCGACGCCTACCTGCCGCACCCGGCACACAAGGAGTTCGCCGGCGGCCTCGGCGGAATCATCGCCGACGTCTTCGTGGTGGATTTCTGGGCCAAGTAGCGCCAACGACGATTGGATACAGGCGGGGCGCGCTTCGGATGCCGGCGGCTGCAGCACGCCCGGCGGTCGCGCCTTGCCGGGAATGCGTGGATACAGGATCGGGAGTTTTCATCATGCACATGACACGACGTGATTTTATTCGACGGATGGGTGCCGGAGCGGTGGCGGCCATGGCCACGCCACTCACGGTGCGGGCGGTGGAGAGGCCGTTCCGGCTTTTCAACGGCAAGGACCTCGAGGGCTGGTATTCCTACACCGTCCAGACGAAGGGCGGGAACCCCGGTATTTTCACCGCCGTGGACGGCATGTTGCGCGTGGCCGGCGGCAGCGGCGACACGGCCTTCTTCGGCGGGCTGGTGACAAAGAAGGCTTACGAGAACTACAAGCTGACCTTCGATTACAAATGGAGCGGCCCGACGTACGGCACGCGCAAGGACAAGGCCCGCGACAGCGGGGTGATGATCCATTGCATCGGCCCGAACGAGCCGGGACCGTGGATGACGTCCTACGAGTATCAGGTCATTGAGGGTGGCACGGGTGACCTGCTCGTGGTGCCGTGCAACGGCAGCGTGGATGACGCAGGCAAACCGGTGAAGATCGAGTTGACCGCCGAGATCGTGAGGGATGGCAAGCAGACGATCTGGAAGGAAGGCGGGGAGAAGACGGTGTTCCCGCGCGGCCGCGTGAACTGGTATGGCCGCGACCCGGAATGGAAGGATACGCTGGGATTCCGCGGACGCCAGGACATCGATGGCAGGCTGGGCGAGTGGACGCACTGCGAGGCGGTCTGCAAGGACGACACCCTGGTGTATTACGTCAACGGCAAGCTGGTGAACAAGGCGTTCGGCCTCAACGTCACGCGGGGCAAGTTGTTTTTCCAGACGGAGGGCGCGGAGTGCTGGTATCGGAATATTGAGCTGACGCCGCTGGGATAGGAGCGCCGGGATCGGCGAACCGTTGTTCTGTGGCCAAAACAAATCGGGGCGGCCCATGCGGCCCGCCCCCATTGTTTAACAACATAGGTGGTGTGAACTGGCCTAGGCCACGGGAGCTTCCGCGGGCTTCTTGAAGATGTTGAACTGGCTCGGCATGGGCGGCTTCAAGGTGCGGAACGCGCCCCACGTCATCTTCGCGCAATCCCGGTAGAGCAAATCCGGCCCGTAACGGAACTCGGAGTTCATGATTTGATCCCACGTGACCGCCGCGCCGCTGTAGGAGGCCTCGCGGCCCATGATGGCGGTGAGCGTGCTGTCGGTGACGTTCTTGGTCTCGTTCAGCTCGGTGTTGTTCAGGATGGCGTTGATGAGGTCCACGTGCTCCTGCTCGTAGGGGTTGATGCCCTTGGCCTCGCTCTTCCAGCCCTCCTTCTGGCCGTAAAGCGTGTAGCTGTTGGCCGGGTTCGACACGCCCTTGGTGCCCTGGATGGCCTCGCTGACGGACGACCAGGAGCGCTTGATCTGGCCGCAATAGCTGAACATGCGGGCGCCATTGGCATACTCGAACTCGCAGTCGAAGTTGTCCCAGATTTCGCCGGACTTGTTGCCGAGCTGCTGGCGGGAACCCTGGCCCCAGACCTTGACCGGATGGTCCTTCATGATCCAGTTGCACACGTCAATGTTGTGGACGTGCTGTTCGCAGATATGGTCGCCGCAGAGCCAGATGTAGTGATACCAGTTGCGGATCTGACGCTCGAGGTCGCACTTGGATTCGGCTTCCTCCTTGGCGCGGTGCCAGATCGGGCCGCCGTTGACCCAGTAGGCACGCATGGCCACGACGTCACCGATGACGCCGTCCTGGAGCTTCTTGATGGTGTCCACGTACCCGGCTTGGTGGCGGCGCTGGGTGCCGGCCACGACCTTCAGCCCCTTCTTCTGGGCGACTTCACCGGCGGCATACATGATGCGCGCGGTGGGACCGTCCACGGCAACGGGCTTCTCGATGAAGACGTGCTTGCCCGCGTCGATGGCGGCCTTGAACTGCGCGGCCTTGAAGCCCGGGGGCGTCGCGATGATGACGTAGTTGACGCCCGGCTCGTTGATGGCCTTGATGTAGCCGTCGAAGCCGCTGTAGCACTTCTCCTCGGGCACGCCGAAGTTCTTCATGGCCTTCCTGGCCTTCTCCTCGAAGATGTCGGCCACGGCCACGATCTTGCCCTCAACGCCGACGTCCTTGCATGCATCGAGGAAATTCTTGCCCGCGCCGCTGCCGCGTCCGCCACAGCCGATGATGACGGCGTTCATGGGTTTCTTGGCTTGCGCGTGAAGGACGCCGACGCTGCCGAGCGCCATGCCCGCCACGGCGGCCGTCTTCACAAAGTCCCGTCTGGTCACTTCTGATTTCATTGATGCTGATTCTCCTGTCGTTGGTTTGGTTTGTCCGTCTTGCCGACTGTGCGTCGGTGGGATGATTCGCCGCCGGATGAGGCGGCAAAAGCTAGTCCTGCATGAAAATGAAAACGTCTTTCGCGTTGGCGATGATGATGTCGGGTTGGCCGCCATTTGCAGGGAAATGCGTGAGCACCGCCGCCTGCCCGCCATAAACAAGAATCCGGAGACTCATAATCGTTTTGTCGTGGTCGCGCAGAGTAGGTCGCCCCGCGGAAAAAGCCAAGCGTGGAATGGGGGAAATTTGGGCCGCAGTTTCAAATTTCCTGCGCCCCGCGCATCGGGTAAACTCCCCCGCATGAGAAACGCCTCTTCTCGAGGTGCCGCCCGTCACGCGTGGCTCTGCGTGGTTCTCCTGGCGGCCTGGATCCCTCCGGCGCGCGCCGAACTCGCCTATGGCGAACACGGCATGGCCGCCACCGTCCATCCCCTCGCAACCGACGCGGCGATCAACGCCTTCAAGCGCGGCGGCAACGCCATTGACGCCGCCGTGGCCGCGGCCATGACGCTCGGTGTTGTGGACAGCCACAATTCCGGCATCGGCGGCGGCTGCTTCATGCTCATCCGGCTGGCGGACGGGCGGTTCATCGCCATGGATGGACGCGAGACGGCGGGTGCGGCGGCTTCGCGCGACATGTTTGTGCACGACGGCAAGGCCGATACGCAGGCGAGCCACACCGGGCCGCTCGCGGTGGCCACGCCCGGCGCGGTCGCGGCTTATGCCGCCGCCGTCGAACAGTACGGCCGGTTGCCGTTGAAAGGCCATTGGCGGGCCGCCGCGGAGATTGCGGAGCACGGGTTCACCGTGGACGCCGGGACCGCGGCCCGGCTCAAGAGCCACGCGCCGGTTTTCGCCCGCTTCGAGGGCTCGCGCGCCGTGTTCCTGAAACCCGACGGCCAGCCGTGGGCCGAGGGCGAGACCTGGAAGCAACCCGACCTCGCGCGGACATATCGCGCCCTCGCGGAACACGGCACCGGCTGGTTCTACGGCGGACCGTTCGCCCGGACCGTGGGCGACTGGATGAAGAAGAACGGCGGCATTTTGACGACGGACGATTTCCGCCACTACCGCCTGAAATTCCGCGAGCCGATCGTCACGAATTATCGCGGCTTCAAGATCGTCACGTTCCCGCCGCCCAGTTCCGGCGGCGTTCATGTCGTGCAGATGCTCAACATCCTCCAGGCGTTCGACCTCAAGTCGCTCGGGCGCAATACGCCGGACATGGTCCATGTCGTCATCGAGGCCATGAAGCTCGCGTTTGCCGACCGCGCCTACTGGCTCGGCGATCCCGATTTCACAAAGGTGCCGCGCGGCCTCATCAGTCCCGGGTATGCGAAGACGCTGGCCGCGCGCATCCGGCTCGACCGCGCGTCGGCGGTCACCGGCCACGGCACGCCGGAAAACGCCACGGACGATGTGTTTGGCAAACACACCACGCATCTCTCGACCGCCGACGCCGAAGGCAACTGGGTGGCCTGCACGACGACCATCAATTCCACCTACGGCTCGAAGGTGGTGGTCCCCGGCACGGGCGTGGTGCTGAACGACCAGATGGATGATTTTTCAATCCAGCCCGGCGTGCCCAATTCAGCGAAGTTGATCGGGGCCGAGGCCAACGCCATCGCGCCCGGCAAACGGCCGTTGTCCAGCATGAGCCCGACCATCGTGCTCAAGGATGGCCAGCCGATCCTCGCCATTGGCGCGGCCGGCGGACCGACGATCATCAGCCAGACGTTGCTCGGGTTGATTGGCGTGCTGGACTACGGCCTGAATGTGGATGAAGCGCTGGCCGGCCCGCGATTCCATCACCAGTGGAGTCCGGACGAAGTCCGGATCGAACGCGCGTTTCCGGCCGCGGTGCGCGACGAACTCCGCCGGCGCGGCCACCAATTGCAGGAAGTCAACGGCATCGGCATCAGCCAGGCCGTGGCGCGCGACCCGGTCACGGGCCGTTTCTCCGGCGCTCACGACCCGCGCGTGGCCGGCAAGGCGGCGGGATGGTAACCGGCCCGCTTACTTCACAACCCCGCCCGTATCGGGATCGTAGCGAATCGTTTCGGTCTGCCCGGCGCCATCGGCGGCGCGGACGGTGATGCTCATCTCGCCGCGCGCGGCGTCGTAGGTCGCGCGAACGCGGCAGAGCGGTTCCCACGCGCCCGACGGCGTCTGGCGGCGGGTGAC
>CAZAAF010000205.1:0-2095 GCA_964482575.1 uncultured Verrucomicrobiota bacterium
TGCGGCCACTGCAGGCCGAGGAACAACACCGCCAGCACCACGACAAAGGTCGCCAGCGACTTGCGCATCGTCCAGTCCACGTGCTTGAAGGTGGGATATTTCACCGTGCTCACCATCATCGCCGAGAGCAGCAGCATCAGCAGCGGCAGCGCGAACCGCCACGGCCCCAGCGGATGTTCCGGCGTGCCGCCGTGCGCGACGATGCCTTTCTCCTGCAGCCAGATCATGAACATCGTCACGCTGACCACCATGGCCGCCGCCGAGGGAATGGGGAAGCCGACAAACTCGTTCGAGGAGGCGCCGCGCATGCAGAGGATGTTGAACCGCGCCAGCCGCAACGCGCCGCAGGCCAGGTAGGCCGCCGCCACCATCCAGCCGGCGTGGGCAAATTCATCGAGGACGATCCGATAGACCATGAACGCCGGCGCCACGCCAAAGCTCACTAGGTCCGCCAGGGAATCAAACTCGCGCCCGAACGCCGACTCTTTGCCGCCGAGCCGGGCCACGCGGCCATCGAGGAAGTCGCACGCAAACGCGCCGAGGATCAGCCAGAGCGCATTGTGGATGAAGCGGATGTCGGGGTCGGCCTGGTACTTGAAGAGCCAGGTCAGGGCAAAGAACCCGCACAACAGGTTGCCCGCCGTGAACAGGTTCGGCAGGAAGTAGATTTTCCCGAACTCCGGGCTGTCCACGCTCATGCCCGGGGGCTTGTCATTTCCGGTAGCCAAGGATGCTCGATCCTCCTTTCACTCGCTCGCCAATTTTGACCGTCACGTCGCAGCCCGCCGGCAGGTAGATTTCCGCGCGCGACCCGTAGCGGATCATCCCGATCCGCTCGCCGCGGGCCACCTGCGCGCCCGGCCGGGTCCACATGCAAATCCGCCGCGCGATGGCGCCGGCGATCAGCCGGACGGTGACGCGAAATCCGTCTCCCTGCAAGCCGAGAATCTGGTGTTCGTTGTGAAGCGCGGACTCGGCGCGCATGGCGTTGAGGAATTTCCCTGACACGTGCTCGGAGAGCTTGATCTCACCAGCAATGGGCGCGCGGTTCACGTGCACATCGAAGACGTTGAGGAAAATCGCCACCATCGTGGCGTCGCCGCCGAGGAACTTCTCCTCGCGCGCGGGGCGGATCTCCACCACCTTGCCGTCGGCCGGCGAGACGATGGCGCGCGGGTCGGCGGGAATTGCCCGCTCCGGGTCGCGGAAGAAATTGATGTTGAAGACCACCAGCAGCAACCCCACCACGCCGGCCGCCGGGTGCCACGCCCACAACAAGGCCGCCACCGCCACCAGGATCAGGTGGAGAAACCACGATTCAGCCCAAGTACGCCCAGAAATCATGAGTGACTCCATTGTAGCGGTTCGGGCGATAAAGTGAATGCAAAAGCGATGGCGGCGGCAGGGAATCCTGCCCATCCTACCTTGGTCGTGTCTCAAAAAGCCTTGCTCCAGCGGGTTCCGAGCGGTATTTTCCACACTTGAATTACACGATGTTGTCTCGCCGGGACCATGGGCAGCATGGCGGCGGGGCAGGTTATTTTACGGGAGCGAAGAAGGAATAATTATGAAACGGATGGTTATGAACGGGCTTTTCCTCGGTGCGGGCGCGGTGTCCGCCTGGGCACAGGGTGGTGCAGCGGCCGCGGCGGCCGACGGCGGTTCGACCGGCAGCATGTTTGGATGGTCGGCGGCGGTCATCGGCCTGATTGTGGTCCTGGTGGTGATTGCCCGGCGGTTGAGCACGGGCGAGGCGTGGAAACATGAGATCCCGATTATCGTCGTGGGCGCGTTGTTGCTGAACATCGGCATCTGGCGCGTGTATGCGACCAAGATGGATGACCTGGAGAAGACCAATCGTTCGATGCAAAACAAGGTCCAGTTCGCCCAGCGCCAGGCGCAGGAGATGCAGGGGGTTGCCGAAAAGCTGCAGCAGGAGAATGCCCAGTGGAAGCAGCGCGACCAGGAGTTTCAGAAGTTGATCGAGGACTGGAAGGTGTATCTGGCCAATTTGCAGAAGAAGGCGGAGGCGTCCAAGGCCAGCCCGGTCAATACGTCGCAGACCAAGAAGGCGGAGCCCAAAGCCGGTGCCGCC
>CAZAAF010000205.1:2105-8042 GCA_964482575.1 uncultured Verrucomicrobiota bacterium
TTGTGTATTCAAACAAAATGCGCTGCCTCCTCGCGGCTGCGCTTTTTTGTTGAGTCGATCCCCGCCGGTTGACCCGGCGGCGTTTCGGCGGAGGCGCGGGGTTATTCCAGCCCCAGCCGCTTCGCAACGTCGCGGTAGGCCATGTCCACCTCGTACACCTTCTGGTAGCACTCACCGGCCTTTTCCTTGTCGCCCTTGAGATCGTAGGCGCACCCGAGGTTGTACAGCACTTCCTTCTTCGTGTCGTCCATCGTCGGAATTTCGCTTTCCGCGGTCATGAATTGGCGGATGGCGATATCCATCAGCTTCTGCTTCAGGAAACACTGGCCGAGATAGTTCAACACGCTGACGCGCAACTGCGGGTTCTTGATCGCAAGCTGGAACTGCTGGATGGCGCCTTTGACGTTGTCGCGCAGGAAATAGTGTTCGCCCAGCTCGTAACGGAAGGCGAGGTCGTTCGGATAACGCTCGACGCGTTTTTCGCATTCCTGGAGCTTGTAATCGTTGCGGACCTGCTTCGCCTTGTCCAGCTCCTCCTTGAGCGTGGCGTTGTCCGGCGTCTTCTCCAGGGCGGCTTCCTTGTCGGCAATCTCCGCCTCGATCTTCTTGAAGCGCGTGTCGGCGATTTCCTTTTCGAGCGCCGAGTCGTTGCCCTGGCGCTGGAGGATCTGTTCAAAAATGCTCAGGGCGTTGTCGAATTCCCTGTTCTGGGCAAACAGGCGGGCCAGTTGCCGCGCCAGGGCCAGGTTGGCCGGGTCCTTGGTCAGTTTTTCGTAGGCTTCGTTGATGAGGTTGGCCAATACCTCTTCGCCCTTCATCACGCGGCTTTGCTGCTCAAGTGCCTTGGCCTCATCCTTGTTCTTCAACTTGTCCTGATAGCTGCCTTCATCGTTCCAGCCGCCTGTCTTCAGCGCGCCCTCGGCGGTGGCGTCCTTCATCGCCTTGAACGCGTCGGCATCGGAGGGATCCAGTTGGAGGACCCGCGCATACGCCTTGTACGCCTTGTCGTTTTCGCCGGAGCGCACGAAAAGAGCGCCCAGCTTCTTCCACACCTTGGCGTCGTTGGGCTTTTGCTGCACGGCCGACTCCAGCAGGAAGGCCGCCGTTTCCGGCAACTCCATGGCCTCCGCCGCCTCCGCCGCCGCGCTCAGGGCCGTGGCGTTGGTCGGGTCGATGTTGAGGGCCTTCTCCGCCTCGACCAGCGCCTGCTCGGAACTCTTTTTCAGCGTGACCTGCGCCTTGACGGCCTCGGTCATCGCCTTCATGGAGGCCATCTTGCGGCTCACGATGTTCTGGGCTTGGAACTGGCGCGCTTGCATGCTGCGCAGCAGTTTTCGGCCGTCCAGGAACGCCGGTTCCAGTTCAAGCACCTGGATCATCAGTTCGATGGCGTAATCGTAGTTCTGGCGGTGGGCGGCTTCAGTCGCGCGCTTGTACAGCGGCTGTGCCCGCTCGGAAAGGTCTTCTACTTTTTTCGCTGCCATGATGTCTCCCACAATTCGGTTCTAAAACCCCGCACCATATCTGTCCCACGCCATGGCCGTCAAGGCTGCTTGCGCCCGCCGGGGGCTTGCGCTACGCTTCGCGTGCCGACATGGAAAGCGATACGAATTTTCAGACGCTCCTGGACGCCGTGAGCCGCCGCGTGCTCGCCGGCGGCGACATCGCCGTGGACGAGGCCGCCCGCCTGATCGAGGTGGAAGACGCCGCTGACACGACCGACCTGCTGGCCCGGGCCAACCGCGTGCGCGAGCGGTTCAAGGGGAACAAGATTCACCTCTGCTCGATCATCAACGCCAAGGCCGGCGCCTGCCCGGAGGACTGCAAGTTCTGCGCGCAATCCGCCGCCCACAACACCGACGCGCCGCGGTATGCGCTGGTGGAACCGGAGGCGCTGCAGAAGGCCGCCGTCGAGGCGAAGAACAACCACGCGCAGGCGTTGAGCATCGTCACGGCGTGGCGCGGGCTGAAGGAGGGCCCGATCCTCGACGAAGTCTGCGCGGGCATCGAGCAGATCGCCCGCAGCGGCACGGTGCGCGCGGACGGTTCCCTGGGCATCATTCCCAGCCAGCGCGTGGCCGACCGGCTCAAGGCCGCGGGCCTGGTCTGCTACAATCACAATCTCGAGACTGCCCGGGATCATTTCCCGGCTATCTGCACCACGCACACGTTCGACGAGCGGGTGCAGACCATCCGGTACTTGAAGAACGCCGGCATCCGCGTCTGCAGCGGCGGCATTTTCGGCATGGGCGAAACCCGCCGGCAGCGCGTCGAGATGGCGTTCGAGTTGAAGGCGCTCGACGTGGACATCGTGCCGATGAATTTCCTCAATCCCATTCCCGGCACACCCTTCGAGAAGATGACGCCGCTGCCGCCGATGGAGATTCTCCGGACCATCGCCGTCTATCGGTTCATCCTGCCGCGCAAGGAGATCATGGTGGCCGGCGGCCGCGAGGCCAACCTGCGCGATGTGCAGGCGTTGATCTTCCTGGCGGGCGCCTCCGCCACGATGATCGGCAACTATCTCACCACCACCGGCCAGGACCCGAAGAAGGATTTGCAGATGATTCGCGACCTCGGCCTCGATCCCGACTGGGACGGTCATTGGGGCCGCGACCGGGGCGGCACGCCGTGAGCCCTTCACCCCCAGGGACCCTTATGGAGCCGATGGCCATCCTGGTCAGCGAAAACGTCCTGCTGGTGTCGCGTCTCACCAACAGCCTGTGCCAGTTGAAATACCGTGTCATGGACCTGCGCGACCCGCAGGTGCTCCCGGCGGCCGTGCGCGAGCACCAGCCGATGTTTGTCCTGCTCGACCTGGACCTGCGCAATGGCGATGCCGTGCCGGTGCTGACCCGGTTGAAGACCGACGAGGCGTTGAAACACACCCTCGTCCTGGCGTTCGGCCGTCGTGACAACGAGCCGCTGCTGGAGCAGGCGCGCGCCGCCGGCGCCGACATGGTGACCACCAGCGATGCCGTGGCCAGCCACCTGCCGGCGTTGCTCGACCAGTTGCTCGGCCTGTAGGAAAAAAGTTGAATGTTCGCGCCGCGGCTGACATCGTGGCGCCTGCGGACCCTCCGCGGATACGAAGGATGAAACACCAGCCGATGTGGCGACGAACAATGATTGGGTTTGTGCAGGCGATGGCCGGCTTGTGGCTGGTCACCGGCTGCGCCACCGTCGAGAACCCCGCCCCCAACAACCTGGCGTTGGTCAAGATTGACGGACGCACCGAAGACCAGGTTCACACGGTTATTTGTGACTTTTTCAAGGAGCGGCGTTTCCGGACATGTCGCGACACGTTTCCACCCCACAACAACGTGTATGAGATGCGGTTCGAACGGCTGGGCACGAGGATGAACCGCTGGGCCTACGGCGCGTGGCTGGAACCCGAGGTGCAGGAGCGCATCGACCTTGTGATCTCGCGCGCCACCGACAACTGGCTGATCACGCTCGACGCGTACATGGTCAGCAACAGCAACAACGCCTTCGAGGAAGCCCACAAGCTGAGCGGCATGACGCACGACACCTACCAGCAACTGCTGGATGCGTTGAAAGCCCGGTTGCAGTAGCCCGGTGCCGGACGGATGTTCAGGGGCGTGCGACTCAAGTCATTCAATCGTCCCTGCGGGACTCTACAGGAAACCGAATCGTTTTCCCGGCGTTGAAACGCCGGGCTATTGTCACGACGTCCCTGACGGGACGATGCCGGACCAAAAACGTGTCCCGTAGGGACAATCGAAAATAGCCCGCCAGTTCACTGGCGGGTATTGCGGCCACAAATCCGTTGAGTCCCGTAGGGACGATTGAATCCCAAGGGGCGGTTTCATTCGGGCTACACGCCCGCCACATCCGTTCCGTATCAGGCGTGGCGTCCGTTCCACTTTGCCCCTCTCGCCCGGCGCCGGAATCGTCAGACGACCCCGGCCCGTTCACGCCGACTCCTCCCGTCCGCGCTTATCGCGGCGTGGGACCTTCAGTGACCGGCAGGGCCGGGAACTTCTTGTGCGGCTCCTGCTGGTACCAGAAAGCGGTGGACGCAATCTCATCCTCCAGCGGCAGGTAACGTCCGCCCTCCTGCCAGCCGAGCGCGTGGATGGTCACCTTCAAGTCCTTCTGGAAACGGACCGGGTCCATGATGTGCCAGCGATAGAGGCCGAACTTTTGCGGCGGCACGTACGCCGGTTCGGGGGGCAGCACCTGCACCAGCCCGGTGTAGGGCGTGGAGAAGACCTGGTATTTCCGGATTTCCACCGGCTTGCCGCCGGGCGTGGCGGGCGGATGCGTTTCCCGGGTCGTAAAATCGTAGCTGCCGCAGAAATAATCCTCCGTGCCCGTGCCGCAGATGGTGGGGAACGCCTTGTCGCCGTCCATGTAGAACTTGATTTCCCCTTCGCCCCACCAGCCCTTGCTGCGGGATTCCCAGGCGAGGTAGGTGCCGACGTACTGGCCGCAGCCGCTCACGCCGTCGAGGATGGTGTAGAGACCCTTGGTCTTCAGCGGCGACTCGTGCCGGTATTGCGCGTGGAAATACCCGGCGTCGCGCGGCACGTCAGTGAGCGTGTAGTTGACCTGGTAATAGAGCGTCATGTCCTTCTCGTCCGTGTTCTCCAGCGTGATGCGCGCTTTTTTGCGGAAGGGCATCGGCCAGTAGCAGTTGAACGCGCTGCCGGGATTGACGCACACGGCCAGGGAGTTGATCTGCCCATACTTGCCCCAGCCGCACGCGAAGAAGTCGCCCACGGGGCACTCGACCGACGGCTCGGTTTCGCCGTCCCAATAGAACCGCAGGATGGACCGGTGCCAGTTGCCCGTGGGCGTCATCCAGATCTGCTGGATGCAGCCGGGGCCCTTGATCTCGCCGAGCGTGAACGTCGCCTTGGACTTGATCCGGACCGAGGGCGACACCTTCCAGCCCTGGCCCAGTTCGCGGGCGCACCGCTGGCCGGTGCCCTCGGTGGCCATGCCGGCCTTGCCTTTCTCGCCGGTGAAATTCTCCGGCGAGATCGAGCGCGACTGCGCCTTCGAGGTGCGATAGAGGTTGGCGAGGCTGAGGTCGAGCCCGTTGAACGGGCCGTCGGCCGCGGACGAGCGGGGGGCGCTGCACCACGCGAGCGCGAGCGACAGGGCGAGGAGGGAACGGAGTGTCTTCATGGTTGGGTCACTTTCGATTTGGATGCGTCTGGCAGTGGCGGGCAGGGGCGAGATGGATTGGATTCCTTTTATGGGGTCGGGTTTGTGTTGGTCCCAGGCTGAAAGTTCATTGTTCACCCGTTTTGTTGTCTCCCGGGGTCAATTCCTGTCTTTGCCGTCTTCCGGATGATACCGCACGTCCACTTCAACACTCGTGTCAAACCCGGGCCCGGGCCGGACTGTGTATTTACCCTTTGTGTAAAAATCCACAACCATTTTGTTGTTCCCGGTGTATCGCCAGTCCACGCGTCCGAGGCGGGTGTGAAACCCGTTTACGTTCATGGCCTGCCTGGTCCACGCCTTCGGCACGCCGCCGCCAACCACCAGCACCGGTTCGGCGCCCGACTCGTCCACATACACCAGCATGTCCAGTTGCAGGAGCAGCATCTCCGAGGCGGTCCAGTAGTGGGGCGTTACGTAACGCGGCTGGACCCATCCCCGGTAGTGCAACCACTGCCCGAAGGAGTTCTCCTCGCCGTTGCCTTCCCAGTAGGTGTACAGCCCCGGCGCACATTGGTGGCCGAAGAAGTACTCCAGCGTTTCCCACGTGCGTTCCGGCCGCCCGAGGAACAGCCACTGGTGCGCCTGCGAGACATTGAAGTAGGTCCAGAGCGGCCGTTTCTTCGGCTGCCCGATATCACACTCGCTCGCGCGGCGAGCTTCGATCGCCTCAACGAAGGGCTTGAAATCCATGTTCACGATACACGAGGGCAAGACGGCGATCATCAAATTCAGCTCGTT
>CAZAAF010000206.1:0-8013 GCA_964482575.1 uncultured Verrucomicrobiota bacterium
CGCCGTGGCCGTCGATCTGGCCTTCCGCTGTTCCGTGGGCGGGGTGGTGCTGGAGAGCGCGTTCACCAGCGTGCCGGACATGGCGCGCGCGGTGTATCCGTGGCTGCCGCTACACTGGCTTTGCGGCATTCGCTACAGTTCGATCACCAAGATCGGTTCCGTGAAGGCACCGCTGCTGAGCCTGCACAGTCGCGAGGATGAGATTGTGCCATTCCGCCAGGGGGAGCAGTTGTGTGCCGGCGCACCGGGCCCGAAGAAACTGGTCGAGCTGCACGGCGGCCACAACGATGGATTCGCGGTGAGCGAGAAGGTTTATCGCGCGGCGCTGAATGAGTTCTTCCGGTCGCTCGGCGGGTGAGCGGTGCGCGGGTCACGCCGTCATCACAGTCTTGTCGTGCTCGTAGGCCGGCGCGCAACAGCAGAGGAACACGAGCGGCTCGGCGCCGGTATTGGTGATGTTGTGGCGCTGGTTGGCCGGGATGGCGATGGCGTCCAGCGGTCCCACGGCGCGTTCCTCGCCTTCCACACGCATCAAGCCGCGTCCCTGGAGGACATAGTAAATCTCGTCCGTACCGACGTGATAATGTTCTTCGGTCGTGGCGCCGGCGGGCAGGATGGCCTCGGCCAGGCTCAACTGGCGGATGGAGGAATTGCGGTAGGCCATCAACTCGCGGATTTCCGAGCCGTCCTTGGTGATGAATGACTGGGTGGTGTTCCGTTGAATGATGTCCATAAGCGGTCGCTTTCCGATTGCCGGGTTCGTTGGTCCTGGCATCATACGGACTTTGTCGGGAGAGGCGAGGAAAGAGTGGCGCGGAGGCATGACGAGGCTCGGCTCCCGGAGTGCGCCAGCGTGGCACAGACGGTTTGGATGGGACCGATTTGAGGTTGACAAGAATCGAAGGATTACATTAAATATATCGTCAATCTCGAAGGGCAATGCGATTTGTCCGAGAGACCCGAAAGCCGCCAAAGATGAATTGCCGGCCAAGATGATCGACAGCCATCAGAATTACTGGTGAGGAGAGTCCTGTGAACACGTTTCAAACAATTTGCAATGCGACGGGGACGAAGCGGTTGTTGGCTGCGATGTTGATTGCGGTCTCGACGGCGTGGGCGGCCGATGGACCTCCCCCGGTGAACACGCCGCTAACCGGCGTGGACGGAAAACCGATGACGCAAGGGCAGTTGGCCATGAAACTGGCGGCTCGGGAGCGATGAGGTCGGCGCCATCGTCTGGTTGACCTCGAAATTCACTCCTCCGATCGCGCCGCTGGGTGGATGGCAGTCGGACCAGCCGGCGACGGTGGGGGATCTGACGGTGTGTATTTGTGCCCAACTTCATATCGGAGTCAGCGTGGCTTCCGGTCAACCCACGGCGCAGGATTACCAGAATGCGTTGGTGGGGTTCGCCGGTCAGACCACCAACTTTGCGGCTGTGCAGGCGATGTCCACAGCCCTCAACAGTTGGGTCAGTCCGGCGCTCAATCCTTTTGGTCCCTCTCCGAGTACCAACACGATCCGGACGCCGACGGGTCCGTAGCGGCGGCTGACAAGACAGGGTTGGAGCCAAAACAATCGGGACGATGTGATGAGGAGTGTGAATATGATGAACCTGCCGATGAAGCTGGCGGTGTTAAGTGCGCTGGTTGTTGCGGGCGCTGTATCGGCTCAGATCTCCGACCCGTCGGTCTCGCCCCAGCAGCAAATGGACAACAGTCTCAACGCGGGTTTGGTGAGACAACGGACTTGGGCGTATGGGTTGACGCTGCGCGAGGGATACGACAGCAACTACACGACGTCGCAATACTCGCACGGCAGTTTTACCACCACCCTGTCGCCGGACATCCAATACGCGTGGAGTAATCCGGACACCGAGTTGGCCATCCACTATTCCTATTCCGCAGTGTATTACCAGAATCGCCCGGGTTCCCAGGTAGATCAGAGTCATGATTTCATGTTCAACATGAAGCATGATTTCTCGACGCGGTTGAGCGTGAACTTTTCTGACGAGTTTGTCCCCGGCTTCGAACCGGACATCAATGTCGGCACCTATCAGCGCAGCGCCGACTACATTCAAAACACCGCCAAGTTGGGGACGACCTACAGCCTCAACAGCCGGATGGAAACGATCACCACCCTTTCCTACTTCTTCATCCGTTATGATGACGGCACGAATCTTCCGTCCCTGCCGGGGCTCCCGGTGTCGACCATTTTGAACCGGCAAAGTTTTGATGTGAACGAAGCCTTCCGGTATCGGCCGACGACGACCACCTCCTTCAGCCTGACGGCCGGTTACCAGGACACCTCCTACGAGGGACAGGACCGCAGCAATTCGGGCCCCTACTTTAGCGGTGGCGTTACACACAATTTCAATCCCCGGTTGTTGTTGGACGCGAGGTTGGGCGCAGCCCTGCAAACCTTCAACGTTATTAGTGGTACCCAGATCAACCCGGATGTGAGCATGACCCTGACGTACATGATTTCATCCCGCGCCAGCGCGAACGCGAATTTCTCGACGCGCATGCAGCCGACCGAGGTGAATTCCTATTTGCAGTCGCAGACCTTCCTGTTTAGTGGTGGCTACGTTTATCAATTTACCCCCAAGCTGATGGGGTCGGCGAGCATCACCTATTCGCCGTCCATCTATCAAAACGCCATGCTGGATCCGCAAACCAGCGCCGGCGTCACCGGCAGCAATCAGGAAACCATGCTCAGCGAATCGTTGATGCTGGGCTATCAGTTCACGCTCCATCTCCGCGGCGAAGTGGGCTATTCGTACAGCCACTTTACCTCGGATTTTGCCGGGCGTGCTTATGACCGGCACCTGACTTACTTGCAGGCCCGTTTGGGTTTCTAGTCTGGGAGCCGCCGGCCGGTCCCAGTGTTTGTTGCCTTGAAATTTCCCCTGCGCTGCGATAAGGAAAGTACGTTGTGTCATTAACCTATAGGGAACAGGCTGCAGCGCGTTTCCGAGCGCGGTAAAGCCGAGTGTCATTATGCCGGAAGAGACGAAGATACATTTTCTTGATTACTGGCGCGTCATCAAGCTGCGCAAGGCCATTGTTCTGAGCGTCTTCCTGCTGGTGTTGCTGACGGCGGCCGCCGTCACGTTCTCGGTTCCGCGCATCTATCTTGCTTCCGTGACGATGAAGATCGAGCGCGAGAAGATGACCGTCGCCATCTTCGAGCCTGCGGGCGGTGGCGGTTTTGATCCTGTGTTCCAGATGGATCAGGTGGAGATTATCCGATCCCAGAAAATCGGCTACCGCGTGGTGGACAAGGAACAGCTGGTGGCCAAGTGGGCCATTGGTGGTCCGGAATCCATGGCCAAGGAACAGGCCTACCAGAACCTGCGTCGCGGCCTCAAAGTGGATGTCGTCCGCGGCACCAGCCTGATTTCGCTCGGGTTTTACTCTACCGATCCCGTCGAGGCGGCGGACTTGGCCAATTCCGCAGCCGTCATCTATCGCGACAGCCGGTTGGAGGAACCGATTGCACAAATCGAAGCCGGTCTGGAGAAATTGCGCGAAGAATACCAAGCCCAGCAACGCCTTGTGGAGGCCGCGCAGCAGAAGGTCAACGAACTCCGCAAAGACCTTGATCTGGACGTGTTGTCCAACAAGGCCCGGCTCAACGACGAAACCATCCAGCGCCTCCATGGCGACCGCAGCAATGCCATGATCCAGATGCTGGTGGAAAAGACCCGCTTTGACGAGATCCGGAAGCTGACGGATGATGAACTGAAACACGCGTCACCGTCGTTCCTGGGCGATCCGACCATCTCCAATCTCCAATCCGCCCTTCAGTCGGCGGAACTTCAACTGGTCAAGCTGCTGCAGACCTACGGGCCGGAGCATCCGGTGGTGAAGGACGCCGTGGCCACCCAGAAGAAGCTGGACGAACAGCTTTCCGATGCCATCAAGGTCATGCGCAAGGGGCTGGAAATCGTCTATCTGCAGGATCAGGCCAAGGTGACGGCTCTTGAAGAACAGTTGCGTTCGGCCCGTGTGACCGGCAGTGAGAAGGAGCGCGACAAGTACATTCCTTACGAGAACGCGAACAAGGAACTCGAATTCCAGATGGGCCTGCGTGATTCGATCAAGATGCGCATTAATCAGGAGGCCGTCAGCATCAAGGTGCCGCGCACGGCGGTGGAGATTATTGATCAGGCTCGTCCGCCCACCTCGCCGGTTCAGCCGAATGTTCCGTTGAATCTTGGTATTGCCGCCCTGATCGGTTTCCTGTTGGGCTTGGTGTTGGCGTTCTTCATTGAATACCTCGATACCAGCGTCAAGACTATCGACGACGTGGAGCGGTACCTGGGCTTGCCGGTGCTGGGGGTGATCCCGCAGAATATCGAGATGCTCTCCACGGTTGGACAGGATTCGCCCCACGCGGAAGCCTATCGCGTATTGCGTGCCAACATCGAGTTCGGCAAGAAGGACCCGCAGGCCAACAGCATCACCGTGGTCAGCGCCGGTGCCGGCGAGGGCAAGACCACCACGCTCTTCAATCTGGCCGTGGTTTGTGCGCAGAACGGCGACAAGGTGTTGTGCGTTGATTCAGACATGCGGCGGCCGACGTTGCACAAGCGGTTTGGCCTGTCCAATGACATCGGTCTGACCGACGTGCTCATGAACGACGTCAAGGTGGAGGACTGTATCCAGACCACCAATGTGCCGAATTTGTATTTTCTGTCCAGCGGCAAGCTGCCGAAGATCGCCATCGGCATTCTCAAGTCGCAGAAGATGCGCGACCTGATCCAGGACCTGAAGATGCGGTATGACTTGGTGCTGTTCGACAGCCCGCCGATTATGGGCGTCAGCGACGCCAGCGTCCTGGCCAGCGAGGTGGATTTCGCGGTGTTGATCATCCAATATCGCAAGTATCCCCGTGCGATGCCGGCCCGCGCCAAGCAGGCGGTGGAAAACGTGGGCGGCCGCCTGATCGGCGTGGTGCTCAACTCCATTGTCATGAGCCATGACGAGAGCTATTACTATTACAACGCGTATTACGATCACTATTCGCGTTCTGAGGAGTCTAGGACGGAGGAGCCGGAAAAGACGGCCTCGGAGGAATCCGAAACCAAGGGCACGTACTAAACAGCATTTGTTGACGATGAACTTTCGCCAGAATCTCAGAGTCTTGAGCCTGTTGGTCGCGGCCGCCCTGACGCTTGGAGGAACAGGATGTGCCATGTTCCGCACCCCGGCCACCCCGGCGGAAAGTGTGCCCAAGGTAGATCCCAAGACGATCGTGGACGCCAGCAAGCTGCGCTACAATGACAACCTTATCATCCGCCTCGACACCGCCACCGGGCGCGAGGAGCACATCAAGGCGGTCGATGAAAAAGGCAATGTCGAGCTGCCGTTCGTGGGCTCGATCAAGCTGGAAGGAATGACCATCACGCAGGCTCAGGAAGCGGTCCGCAACCTTTACGTGCCGCGTTACTACAGCTACCTGACGGTGACGATTGTGCTGCAGACCCAGCGCTTTGTGTACTTGAGCGGCGCTTTGGGAGGCCCGGGAGGCTCTATGCCTTACCGCGACGACATGACTGTGTACCGTGCGGTTCAGGCGAGTGGCGGTTTCAGCGAGTTTGGCAAAAAGCGCGAAGTGGAACTGACGCGCGGCGGCAAGAAGATTATCGTGGACTGCGTGGAGATCGAGCGACACCCGGAACTGGATGTGCCTGTGTTGCCGGGTGATATCATCTTCGTTCCCAAGTCCAATTTCTAGGTTGCGGTCGCACCAGGTCATGGGCGGTGTGCGGTCCGATTGCTATGTCTGCTTCCGCCGAACGCCATCATCACCATCGCCGCCGCTCCCGCGACGCGGTGGCCACGGCTCCCGGCTGGCGCGGGACGGTCGAGCGGTGGAGTGAACGCGCCGTCTTCTACATCCTCTGCCTGATGCTGATTTTCGCGCCGCTGGCAATGGGCACGGTCCGTCCGTGGTCCCGGAATCCAATGGAGTGGTTGACCCTGGCGGCGTTGCTGGGCTGGGTGGCGCGCGTGGCGGTCGCTGGGAAGATGACCTGGATTCGGACCCCACTGGACTTGCCGTTGTTAGCGGGGGCTGTATATGTGACGGCGCGTTACGCAGCCTCTCCCGTCGAATGGATCTCACGGCAGGAGATGTTGCTGGTGTTGATGTACGTCTCGGTCTATTTCCTGGTGACCCAGCATCTCTTTCGGCGGCACCGGCAGAACATGCTCCTTTGGGTGTTGATGGTGGTGGCCGTGGGCATTACGGCCTACGGTTTGATCAATCGGATACGCGGGATTCAAATGGTGTGGTGGTTTCCGTACGAAGACATATACCCGCGTGTGCGCGGGACGTTCTTTACGGCGGATCATTTTGCCGGCTACCTCGAACTGACCCTGGCGGTGGCGATGGCGCATTTGCTCTGGTCCGGTCACGGGGCGGCGAAGCGCATTGTGCTGGCGTATGCCGCCGCCGTCATGATTGGCGGCATCGTGTTCTCAGGATCGCGCGGGGGTTATCTCAGTGCCGGTGCCATGCTCCTTTTCCTGTTGGCCGCCGTGGCACGTGGTGTGACGCGGCGGTGGTGGCCTGCGTGGATGGTTGTGCTGGCGGGTGTGTTGGCTGTCGTTGCAGGAGTCTATGCGTTCGAGCCGTTGCGGGCGCGCGTCTTCAATCCCTATATCCAGGGCGCAATTCACATTGATCGCAGCCGCCTGTGGATGTGGCAGGCGGCTTGGCAGATGTTCCTGGATCATCCGTGGTTTGGCGTCGGACCATTCCTTTTCAACACCATGTATGGTCGCTACCGGGATCCGGTTGATCAGGCCATTCCCGAACATGTGCACAGTGACCATCTCCAGATGCTTTGCGATTATGGCGTGGTGGGGTTCGCTCTGATGGGCACCCTGGTCGTGACCTTTTTTGTAGCGGCGCGGCGGATTCACCAGTGCTGGCGTCAACGCGGGGTTGGGGAGCCCTCGGGCTGGCACTGGCCGTATTGGCTCGACTTGGACCGCGCCGGCCGGCCGGCGTGGTTGCTGGCGGGCGTGGCGGCGGTCGTGGCGTATCTGCTACACTCGGCGGCGGATTTCAACCTGCACATCAGTTCGAACGCCTTGACGCTTACCGTGATCCTGGCCATGAGCATGCTGGGCGGTTATTCGCGTCGGCTCTTGGAAAACGTCCCGAACGGACTCCGGACGGCGCCTTCCGTGATCCAGCCGGTGGTGCTGGGGCTCCGGGCGCGGTGGACACTGGCGGCGCTCCTGGCGCTGTTGGTGGCGGCCGAAGGCTGGCTGGCCGTGCCGAATGCCATGGCCTCGTTCTGGCAGTTGGTGGCGGAGCATGACCACGCCGCGGGGAAACTGGTCGGGGCGCGTGCCGCGGCGGAGCGGGCTTGCGCGTGGGATTCGCGCAACGGTCCGGCAGCTTTGATTCTTGGGGATGTCGCCTTGAGTCAGGCCCGGTTTTCCTCGGGGAATGCCAACCGGCTGGCCGAGCAGGCATTGCAAGGGTATCAACGCGCCGCGCAACTCAATCAGCTGGAGGCGGAACCGGTGTCACGGCAGGCGCTGGCGTTGGAGTTCCTGGGCCAGTGGAAGGCGTCGGAAGAGGCCCATCGGCGCGCGCTCACTCTGGATCCCAGCTATAACCTCTATTACGAACGATTGGGCATGTTTCATGCCGCCCGCGGGGATACGAAGACTGCGTTGGCTGAGATTCAGGCCCGATACATCCTCAAATGCACCACGCAGCAAGAGCGGGAGCACTTCCTGAACCTGATTCGGTCCCTCACGGCATCCGGCGAGCCGCGCCGGTGACCGGCGCGTCCCGCGGAGCCATCCGGGCGACAAGGACCACGATGGACCACGAATTCTGGTCGGCGAGACGCGTGCTGGTGACCGGCGGCGCCGGTTTTCTCGGCGGCCACCTGGTGGACCGTTTGCGGGCGGCGACCGGATGCCAGGTGGCAGTTGTGCGCCGCAAGGATTTCGATCTGACACGCCTGGACGATTGCCGGCG
>CAZAAF010000207.1:0-7990 GCA_964482575.1 uncultured Verrucomicrobiota bacterium
CGGCGGGAAACCCTCGCGCTGCCATTGCGACGTCTCGCCGCGGTCGGTGGACTTGTGGACACCGCCTTCGGTGCCGATGTAGAGGATGTGCGGGTCGCGCGGGTGCGGTGCGATGACCTCGACATAGAGATCGTGCAGGCCGGTGTTGTGAATGTGCCAGTGCGCGCCGCCGTCGGTGGATTTGTAGAACCCGCCGACATCGCAGCCGGCATAGACGACCTGCGAATCGTGCGGGCTGACCGCCAGGCAGGGAACCCAGCCGCCGCCGCCGGGACCAACGTTGCGCCACCCGGCCGCCGAAGCCGCACACGCGGAGAGGGTGAGGATCAGGGACCATGAAAGCAGACGCTTGAGCATGACCGCAGCATAACGGGATGCGACCGGCGGCGCAACGGTGTTGGCAACCCGGCGTGGACTGGCGTAAATTGTCGCCTGCGAAGCGAACCATCCCATGCCACATCCTCAACCCAACCGGACTGCGCCGCGCCTGCCGGGCGTTTACCAGCTTTGGATTGAAGTGCCGGAACCGGTTCGACTGAAGGTGGGGAATCACGGGACGTTTGATTTCCCGGCGGGCCGCTACGTCTATACCGGCAGCGCGATGGGCGGGCTGGAGGCGCGGCTGGCGCGTCACCAGCGGCGGCGCAAGAAAATGCACTGGCACATCGATTATCTCCTGCGTCACGCGCGCATCCGGTGCATCGTCTCGCAGGCGACCCGGGAGCGGCTCGAGTGTTCCTGGAACGCGGAGACGCTGCAGCTCGCGGGCGCGCAGGTGGTCGTGCCGCGCTTTGGCTCCAGTGATTGCGATTGCGCCACGCATCTGGTTTACTTGGGCGTGTCAGCATGAAAAACGCTTTCTCCATTCCTCGCAGACGGATCGTGCTGGCTGTGGCGGGCATACTCTCGCTGTTCGTATCTTTGGTGATGGGTGCAATCGCGACCCGCAGCACGGCGTTTCGCCAGTGGGTTTTCGGAACGCGGTATGGTTTTCCTTCAATTGCGAGTATTGCTCAAGTGACATTGGAGCCTGACAGCTACAGGCTCAGAATCGTGAGAACGATTACCAGCCGGGCCGCGTTGAAACAGATGGATGCAGGGCTTGAACGAGCAAAGTGGTTCAAGTGGCCTTACCTGACGACGGATGATGTGGGGGATTGGTAGTTGTGTCTAAACGACCGAACGGATGTTGTGGTTCGCCTTGAATTCATACCGCTGTCCAAACAGTCGCGAGTGCCGGGGCTTGCCGATTCCCTGGGAATTCTGAAATCTTCAGGGACAGTGCAGATATGGCATGATGTTGTAAAAACACCTTCCGGGTTCTATTTGGTGCCTGCTGGGCCGGAGAAGGGCGCTCCTTATCTGACGGATTGGCCTGAGTTTGAACAGATTGTGTGCAAAACAAACAAGGAATGAAACGGTGGGATGGGGCCGGAGGCAACATGGACATTTTTGAAGCCATTCGACAACGCCGCTCCGTGCGCGCTTATCAGGCGCGCGAGGTGGAGGCGGACAAGCTGCAGCGCATCCTGGAGGCTGCCAATGCCGCGCCCTCGGCGGGCAACCGGCAGGCGTATGAAATCGTGCTCGTGCGCGACGCCGAACGGAAGCAACGGATCGTGAAGGCCGCCTGGGACCAGACGTTCATCGCCGAGGCCCCAGTGGTGCTCGTGTTCCTGGCCGCGCCGGAGCGGAATCGCGACCGCTATGCGGAGCGCGGCGAAACGCTCTATGCCATACAGGACGCCACCATCGCCTGCGCTTATGCCGAGTTGACGGCGACCGCGCTGGGGCTGAACTGCTGCTGGGTCGGCGCGTATGAGGATGCGGACGTGGCGGCGGCCGTCGGGGCCACGGGCACGCTCCGGCCCGTCGCGGTGCTGCCCATCGGCTACGCCGCCGAGCAGCCCCCGGCGCGTCCCCGGCGGAAACCGGGCGATCTCGTCCACAACGAAACCTTTGGAAACATACGATCATGAGCAAGCAAGCGATTCAACCTTTTGACCTTTGGCGGGAGACGATGGCGGCGCTGTCGCGCGGCGGTCTGCTGCTGTGCACGATGGGCAGGGATGGCAAGCCGAATCCCATGACCATCGGGTGGATGGCGGGCGGCATCATCTGGGGCAAGCCGATCCTGGAGGTGCTGGTGCGGCCCAGCCGGTACAGTTTCAGCCGGCTGGAGGAGAACACCGAGTTCACGGTGAATGTCCTGCCGCCCGACCTGGCCGAGGCCATCCAGATTTGCGGCTCGGTGTCCGGGCGCGACGCGGACAAGTTTGCGGAGACCGGCATGAAGGCCGTGCCCGCCGAACAGGTGAGCGTGCCGGTGATCGAGCAGGCGGTGATCCAGTACGAATGCCGCGTGGTTCACACCAACGAGGTGCTTCCGCCGCATTTGACGCCGGAGATCGTGTCGGCGTTCTATCCGCAGGGCAATTTTCATCGTGTCTTTTTCGGGGAAACCGTCGCCGCTTCGGCCGCCCCGGATGCAAAGGCACGGCTGGCGGCGTGGGGGCATTGAGCAGCATGTCGCGGAGCGGCGCCGCACCGTCCAAAAAGATGGAATCCGGCTGCGGTGACGGTCGTCCTGTCATTCGATAGAACCAGGATATGGAAACTTCCGACGGGGGGTTGGTCTTGCGGGCGCGCGAAGGCGATGTGGAAGCGTTCGGCGAGCTGTTTCGCGCGACGCATCGCCGGATCTACAACTTTGTCCTCTCCATGGTATCGAATGCTGACGATGCAGCCGATCTGACTCAAAAAGCCTATGTCCGGGCATGGGCTTCGTTGAAGACCTTGCGCGCAGACGGGGCTTTCCTGGTCTGGCTGCATCAAATCGCCCTCAACGTGGTGCGCGACAGCCGGAAACGGATCGAGCGGCCGATGGTCTCCCTGGACGCGACGCCGGAGGACGGGGATGCATCGCCGGCGCTGGAGATTCCCGACTGGTCGTTGGAACCGGGGCAGGTGGTCCTGTCGGAGGACACGCAGGCATTTGTGCGGCGGGCCGTGCAGCGGCTGCCGGAAATCCATCGCACGGTGGTGGCCATGCATCATCTGGAAGGCATGGAGGTCACGGCCATCGCGGAGGTCCTGGGAATTTCCCCCGGCACGGTCTTGTCGCGGCTGGCGCGGGCGCGCGAGGCGTTGAGGAAGGCGCTGGATCCGTTGGTGAAGGAATGAGGTGCACATGAAATCCTGTCAAGACATCCAATCCCAACTGGCCGACTTCGTGGCGGGCGCGCTGGAAGCGCGGGAGCGGGCCGCCCTCGAATCGCATCTTCAGGAATGCCCGGTTTGCCGGCACGAACTGCAGGCCTTGCAACGGGTGGGGCGTCTGCTCGATGTATTGCCGCCCGAGGAGGCCACGGCGGTAAGCTGGCAGTCCATCCGGCGTGCGATCGAGCCCCCCGAGCCCGAGCCGGTTCGTGCGCGAGGGTGGGCGTGGTGCCTGCCGATTCGATGGCCGCGGATGGCGTATGCCGGGCTGGCCGCCGCTGCCGCGGCGGTGGCGCTGGTCCTGTTCGTCTCGTACCCGCTGGCGGACGACGACGACGAAACCCAGGACTTTATCCAGCGGCATAGCGTGCTGGCGTGGAACGATCCGTTGAGCGACAAGGCCGCGTTGGGCGCCATGCTGGGCCGCAACGAGGCGGAGAGGAAGACTCCATGAGGCGAAGGGTTCTTCTGGCGGTCATTGGAACATGGGCGCTGGCGGCATCGGCCCTCGCGGAGCCGGGGGTGCCGGCGGCGGTGAACCCGGTGGAGCGGTTGCGGGCCGCGCAGGGCGCGGAAGACCGGCTCACCCTGCGGGCGACGCTGAACACAGCGACCTTCTTCCGCCAAAGCCCGGTGTCATCGCAGGTGACGGTGTATCGCAAGCCGGGCCATTGCCGTTGGGAATACCAGGCGTCGGTGCTCAAGGGGATGGTGATGATCGAGAAGGGCGAGGCGGTCATCCGGCTCGACCCCGCGCGCCAGACGGCCTCGGTGGGGTGCTCGCGCCGCGAGCCCGGCCTGGTGGACCTGTTGTTGAAGAATTACCGGGTGACGTTGGACCGGACGGAACCCATCATCGGCCGGACGGCGGACGTGCTGGTGGTCGCGCACCCGGAGACGGGACGCCCATCGAAGAAAATCTGGGTGGACCGCGATACCGGGCTCATCCTGCGGTCGGAGTATTACGATTGTGATGGCCGGCTGGCGACGCTGAGCTTCTACACGGACATTGACTGGAACCCGCGGCTGGACGACCGGCTTTTCGAGGTGCCGGAAGGCTGGAAGACGACGGAGATCGAAGGCGACGCCAGCCAGCATTGGGAGCGGGAGAAACTGTCGAAGGAGGTTGCGTTCCCCGTGTGCGAGCCGGCGTATCTGCCGGCAGGGTTTGCACTCGATGGATTTCACCTCTATCGCTGCCGTTGCGGCGTGGCGTCGGCGCACGTGCGGTACGTGGACGGCTTGAACAGCGTCTCGGTGTTTGAGCGGTTCACCCAATGTCCGGGACGCGGCGGGCGGGGATTTGGCCGGGGACGCGGCTGCGAACTGCTGGGCAATCAGCCGGGACGCATGCTGGTCCGGCCCGTGGGCGGCCGGACGTTCGTGTTGGTGGGCGATCTTCCCGAAGCCGTGCTGCAGAAAATCGCCGATAGCCTCCAATAGCAGGGAATGCATTCCGTGGCGGGCTCGTCTTCTCTCATAGCGGCGTCGAAGTGACGCGGCGGGACCAGAACAGAAAAGGAGAGACGACTATGAAACGGATGTGGCAGGCAATGGTGATCGGCGGTTTGATGGCGGTCTTTGCGACCGGCGCGGTCTTTGCGCAGGGATGGTGCCGCGGCGGCGGCGGGTGCCGGATGGGGCAACCCGGGGAATGGACCGGGCTGCTGGCTGACGCGGGTGACCCCCACGGATCCGCAACAGAAGGCGTTCGTGGAGCAGGTGGGCAAGCTGCAGGCGGAGATCGTTGAAGAACAGACGGCGTTGCGCGTCCTGCAAAAGAACGGCGCCAGCGCGGAGGCGATTGCGGCGCAGCAGGCCGTGGTGGACAAGCAGCGCACGCAGTTTCGCGAACTCATGACGAAGAACAGCGCGTTGGTGCAACAGATAGCCCAGCAGTATGGCGGACGCGGCTGGTGCGGCGGGCGCGGCGCATGGTGTTGTGCGGCTTGTCCGACCGGAACCGGCGGCCCGGCATGCGGTCTCTGCCCCGGCTGTCCGTGGGCGCGATAGAGGCTGCGCGACAATGACAATCAACCGGCGGGGCGGTTGTGCGGAAGCACAGCCGCCTCGTGTCGTTTGAAGATGAAGGACGGCGGCAGAGGATTTTCCCCTGTGGTTCTCGTGAAGCGATCCGCGGTTGTCCTCCGGCGGATGAAAGTCAGACGGACAGGCATGTCCGGCCGCCGACCGGTCCGGTCAGACCCGGCTGGCAATGAAGCTGATCCGGCAGGGGCCTTCCCTCTGAAACTCGGTGAATTCCCATCCCGGCAGGGTGGTCGTCCATTCGGCAAACGCCCGCTGCTCGCCCAGACGGGGGTTGCCACGGAAACTGAACCAGTCGTCAAAAATGAGGATCGTGCCATCGACGAGCAGGGGCTTCACAAAGTCCAACACCGTCTTGGCCGAGGAATACAAATCGCAGTCCACATGAATGATGGCAGCGGACTTCATCCGGTGTTTCGAAAGGGTTCCGGCGGAACAGGTCTGGTCAAACCATCCCGGGACGGTGACAACCTTGTTCGAGGGGACATCGGCCTGGGCCAGCCTCTCCTCAAATGCCGTCAGGGAACTGGCGAACTTGCCTTTTGTAAAATCCCTGCCCTGTTGGTCCAGACCCTGGATGTCCGGCAGGCCCTCGAAGGAGTCGAAGGCGAAGAAACGCATCTGCTCCCAGATGCGGCGGATGTGATCGACGTCCTCCGCGGTCCGTCCGGCGTTGACCGTCTGAAAACCCTGATACACGTTCCTCAGGATATGGTAGGCCTTGATGAAGGACGAACCGTCGAATACCCCGAACTCCAGATAGTCGCCTTCGACAAGTTCCGGGGCGAGGATCCAGCCGGCCTTGTAAAAAATGGTCTTGTCCGTCTCGGCACAGAGATTCTGGACGGCGGCAACGGCCTCGGGACAGAAACAGAACTTCCAGGCTAGCCGGCGGGCGGGTGTAAGCAGGCGTTTCATCAACGATCTCATGAGAAACCCTGTGTATCAGAACGTGCCGGACGGTTCAATCCGGGATCTGCGGCGGCCGGCGGCATCGCCGTTAGAACGTCACGAGCCTGCCTTCGCGGGCCGAGGTCCGGGCCGCGTCGAGCAGGTGCGTCAGGTTGCAGGCGTCGTCCACGGTGATGTGCATCGGTTCGTTGCGGAGGATGGCGGCAAACCACTGCTGCATCGCGCTCGGCCGCGGGCGCGGCATTTTGATCCGCTGCCACGCCGGGGCGAAGCCGTCCGCCCCCTGGCGCTTGATGTAGGTGACCGGCGGCTGGCCGGGCAGCTCACGCACGGCGGTGCCCTCGGTGCCGTACAACTCCCAGAAATTCGGTCCCGCACCCTGGACGTAGCTGAAATCGAGGATGCCGAGGGCCTTGTTCTTGAACTCGATCACGACGACGCCGTTGTCGGGAATGGCATAGGCACCGGTGAAGTTGACGGTCTTGCACAACACGCTGGCGGGCTCGCCCAGCAGCCAGCGCATGGCATCGAGCGTGTGGCAGGCGATGTCGAACAAGGCGCCCGGACCGGCCTGTTTCTCGTCGCCAAACCACGCGCTGCCGTCCTTGAACCATTTCTCCAGCGCCGCGGCGTGGCCCATGCGGAACCGCGCGGTGGTGATCTTGCCGAGCGTGCCGTCGTCGATCATCTTCTTCAGCAGCAGTGCCTCGGACTTGCTGCGCTGGGGCAGGGAGATCATGAATTTGACGCCGGCGGCCTTGATCTCGCGGGTCACTTCATCGGCCTCGGCGGCGGTCATCGCCAGCGGTTTTTCCAGGAAGATGTGTTTTTTGGCGTGGGCGGCGGACACGAGGATCGTGCGGTGCTTGCAGGTCTCGGAGCAGACGATGACGGCGTCCACGTCCTGGCGGCTCAGGACGCGGGCGAGGTCCCCGTCGAACGGGACGCCGTAGTCCTTGGCGGCCGCCTGACCGCGTTGAGGGTCGTCGTCCCAGACGCAGGTGAGCTGGACCTCGGGGGTGTTGCGGGCCTCCTGGACATAGCTGTTGGCGTGGAGGTGCGCGCTCGAAAGCAGGGCGGTTCGAATCATGCGGCCAGCTTAGCGAGGGCCGCCGGGGCAATCCAGACCATTCTGGGCGTTGCGTCCGGCATGGGGGAATGCTACTTTTCGCGGTGCTTCAAGCCAAACCGAATAAGGACCAACTGACGATTGCGCACCGTTCGCACCCGCGCACGTATCGCGATTTCTTTTACGTCTATCCCGTCATCTCCCGGCGCAGCCGCGGGCTGTCCATCGGCATCAACCTCAACCCGAACAAGGTGTGCAACTTCGGGTGCGTGTATTGCCAGGTGGATCGCACCACGCCGCCCAAGGTCTCCATGCTGGTGCTGGCGACGCTGGAGCGCGAACTGCGCCAGATGGTGGAGCTGGTCCGGTCCGGCACGCTCGCCAGCGAGTATCCGTTCAACACCGTGCTGGACCTCGCAACGCGCATCAACGATTTCGCCATGAGCGGCGATGCCGAGCCGACGAACGCGCGCCAGTTCCAGGAGGTGGTGAATATCATCCTGCGCGTGAAGCGCGAGACCGGGGTGCCGGATGCGAAAGTGGTGCTGATCACCAACGGCGGGGGACTGGACCGGGCGGATGTGCGGGCGGGCCTCGAGCTGCTGGACGATGATCGCGACGAGGTTTGGGTGAAGCTGGATGCGGGCAGCGAGTCGTATTTCAAACAGGTGAACCACACACCGATCGAGTTCAGCCGCATCCTGAAGAACCTGACGGCCACGGCGCGCCGCCGGCCGATCACCG
>CAZAAF010000208.1:0-429 GCA_964482575.1 uncultured Verrucomicrobiota bacterium
GGCCTTCCCACAAACTGCGATGAACGTCATTGGACAGCATGGGCGGTGCGAACCAGAGGGTCACCCGGAAGCAAATGGCGAACAACGCGATACCGCGTATCGCCACCGAGGGCGACAACAGCCGCGCGCGCCCAACGGCCAGCACATACGGCACGAACGCGAACATCCACATCGGCACCAGCAAACGGGCGCAGACCGGCTCCCGTCCCATGCGCGTCATCAGAATGGTCACCACCGACAGCAGCAATTGCAGCCCCATGCCCAGTCGCCATAACGGCCAGGCCTGGGCCTTTTCAATCGGGCTGCTCGGGGTGATCAACGGCTTGGAGAAAACGCCGGCCTGGGCGGATGGAGAACCGGGCGTGGACATGGGTGCAAAGGGGGCGGCGACCACCGCCGCTCCGCTACGGGTCAGGGGTGGCGGCGTTC
>CAZAAF010000208.1:439-5371 GCA_964482575.1 uncultured Verrucomicrobiota bacterium
CCTCGATCGGCGAGCTGAACAGGATCTGACGGTGTTCTTCATCAACATCGCGACCGTCAGCAGCCCCACGCCACCCGGCACAGGGCTGATCTTCGAGGCAACGTCCTTGACTGTGTCAAAATCCACGTCGCCCACCAACCGCTTGCCGCTCTTCTTCGTCGCATCCGGCACCGAGTTGATGCCGACATCAATGACCACGGCCCCCGGCTTGACCATGTCCGCCTTCACGAACCGCGGCTGGCCGATGGCTGCAATCAGGATATCCGCCTGCCGCGTGAATGCGCCAATGTCCGGCGTGCGCGAATGGCAGACGGTCACGGTGGCGTCGCCCGTCCTGCCCTTCAGGCTCAGCAGCAACTGCAAGGGCCGGCCGACACGAATGCTGCGGCCGACGATGACGGCGTTCTTGCCGGCAATCGTCACACCACTGCGCACGAGCATCTCGACAACACCGGCCGGCGTGCAGGCCACGAGGCAGGGCTGGCCGACCGCGAGCCGGCCCAGGTTCATCGGATGAAAACCGTCCACGTCCTTGGCCGGCGCAATCCGTTCCCACATCGTCTCCTCACGGAGCGGTTTGGGCAGCGGCGATTGTACGAGTACCCCGTGAATGCGCGGGTCGGCGTTCAGCGCGTCAATTTCCGCCAGCAACGCCGCCTCGCTGGTCGTGGCCGGCAGTTGCTTGAGCACCGAATGAAACCCAAGTTCGCGCGCCAGCTTTTCCTTGTTCGCCACATACACCTTCGACGGCGGGTCCTCGCCCACGAGGATCACGGCCAGCCCGGGAGTGAGGCCCCGGGCTTTCAACTTCTCGACCTCGGCACGGGTCTCCTCGTGGATTTGCGCGGCAATGAGACGGCCGTCAATGATGTCAGCGGACATAAGCGCGTAGCGGGCGGTTTACTTCATCAACTCGACCTGATTGACCTGGACAAGCGGCTGGTTCCAGCCTTTTTGCCAGCGTTCGTTGCCAGTGATGTGGACATGCTTGCCCTCGTATTGGTCGAGATTGACGCTTGAACTCGAGAGGAAGCACACCACCATGGCCAGCGGCTTGTCAGTGGACATGAGTTGATGGGAGCCGGGCTTTTTGAACAGACCGGTGGCGGGCCGCACCCACCCCTCCTTGGTAACGGACTTGACCGATGGCTCCTCAACCACCGCCGGCGGGACGGAGGTCGGGGGCACGGTCGGTGCCGGCGGCGGCGTGGCCTTGGCCATGTCGGACTTCGGCGGCGGTATCGGCGTCATCTTCGGAAGCTCCACCTTGGGCTCTTCCTTCACCATGGATTCGACTTTCGGAGGCTCGGTCTTCGGAGCTTCCGCTTTTGGCATCTCCACAGTGACCGGTGGCGGCGCGCTGGGTGCCACGGTTGGAGCGGGCGGCGGCTCGACCGCAGCCGCGACGGCTTTGGGAGGCTCCACCTTGGGCACTTCCACTTTCGGAACCTCGACTTTCGGGGCTTCCACTTTCGGCATTTCCGGAGCCGCCGGCGGCACGCTGGGCGCAACTGTCGGCGCCGGGGGCGGTTCTACTTTCGGAGCTTCAACTTTGGGCGGCTCCACCTTGGGGGCCTCAACCTTCGGCGGTTCGGCCATGGCCGGCGCAGGCGGCGGCTCGACTTTGGGTACCTCGACTTTGGGTGGCTCCACTTTCGGAACCTCCACCTTCGGCGCTTCTGCCTTCGGCATCGCTGGGACGGCAGGCGGTGCCGGTGGCGGCTCCACTTTGGGTACCTCCACCTTGGGCGTTTCCATCTTGGGAGCTTCAGTCTTGACCGTCTCCGTCGTGGTCAGCGCCTTGGGCGGCTCCGCTTTCGGAGGTTCCATCGCAGGCGGTTCAACCTTGGGTGGCTCCACTTTCGGGGCTTCCACTTTGGGTGGTTCGACCTTGGGCGCTTCGGTTTTTGGCATCTCCGGGGCGGCGGGCGGCTCGGCTTTGGCCACCTCGGCCTTGGGCGGTTCGGGTTTGGGAGCCAGAGGCATCGCCGGCTCGACAATCTTCGGCGCTTCGATCTTCGACGGCTCAAATCTCACTTTCGGCAATCCCGGCACGACCGGTTCGGCGGGCGGAGGCGTCTCCTTTCTGGCCGCATCAGCTTTCGCCACGGGCTTGTCTGGCGCATCCACCGGCGGAGGTGGCGCGGGCATCACGGCAGGCGGTGTCGCCGGTGTCTCCGCCGGCTTCACGGTCTCGGGCGGCGCGGAAGGGGTGGGCGTCGGAGCCGGAGGCGGCGTGGGTGCCGGGGGTTTTACCGCCGGGGGCACGACCGCGGGCGGCGTGGCGGGCGGCGGTTTCGCGGCGGAGCTGGCTTTGGCCGGCGCGGCACCTGCTTGGAGAAACTTGGTGGCGACGAAGGCGAAACAATGCGTGGTCGGCTTGATCTTCACCCACTCGTCCTGCGTTTGTTCAGCCTGAATGGCCTCACCCTTGTTGACTTTACCGACAATGCTGTAGCTGGTGCCGGGGCCGGCGCGGAGATTGACGACGGGCTTGACCACGGTCGTGCCGGTGGCATCGAGCATGTTCTTGCTGATCCAAACCCGGCCGGTGGCCGGCAGCCGGATCTTCGCAAAGGCGACGGTCTGTGTGGCACTCGCCGCCGGCAGGGGCTCGGCCAGTTCCACCTGGTCGCCCTGGCCCAATTGGAGCAACACTTCAGAGGTAGCCTTGGCCGCGGCGCGGACGTTCACCCGATCGCCGGTGACGGTCGCCATATCGGCGGCCGCGGCATTCCACGCGGCCAGCCCTGCGCTAGCCCACGCGAGATAGTTTCGCCAATTCTTGATCATTGAGCAGTCTCCACTTGCCTGGCTTCAGGTCGCCCAAGGCGATGGGCCCGATGCTGAGCCGCTTCAAGCGAGTCACCTCGTGGCCCAGTTCGGCCAGCATCAACCGAATCTGGCGCTTCTTCCCCTGACTGAGAATCATCTGAAAAACCGTGCTCTCGCCTGCGCTCCGCACGCCAAACACCTTGTCGGCCACCATGCGATCCCCGTCGATGATCATCCCCTTCTGGAGCTGTTCCATCTGCACGGAGGTCAGCGAACCAGGGATGGTGACCTCGTAGGTCTTCGGGATCTTGTGGCGCGGATGCGCCAGCTTCTGCGCCAGATTCCCGTCGTTGGTGATGAGCAGCAGTCCTTCGCTATCGCGGTCCAACCGGCCGATGCTGAACACGCGCGGCCAGTCCTTCGGCAGCAACTCGATCGCCAGCCTCTCCGCGTGGCGGTCGCTGTTGCTGCACGTGTAGCCGACCGGCTTGTAGAGCGCGGCATACGTCAGCCGCTGGAGGCTCAACGGCCGCCCGTTGAGCGTGATGCGGTCCGCCGCCGGCTGGACGCGCACGCCCAGCGCGGCCACGCGCCCGTTCACACGGACGCGGCCCGCGACAATCAACTGTTCGCAGGCACGCCGCGACCCAAGGCCCGCGGAGGCGAGGAACCGTTGCAAGCGCACGCCAATAGACTCGTCGGAAGTCTTCACGGCCTGGAGCCGGAGCGAAGCTTATTCGGGCTTGGTCTTGGGCAAACCGAACACGCGGTCGCCTGTTTTCCACTGCCCGCGCTTCTTCATCAGCTCGACGCGCTCAAACCGCTTCAGCACGTTGCGCTTGGCCTTCATCGTGCCGGAAGATTTCAAACTGCTGTGCAATCCCATAAATCCGATTTCCTTATACTTGGTAAACAATCCACAACTCGAAACAACCCGTGGCTTCTACCATAGCATGGCGCTGCTGGGAATACTTAAATTTGCCTCCCGACCCGCTTTCGTTTTCAGAGCAGCCGCCGGCCTGGCGGGGCGAATCCACCCAGAAACGCATTGACTGCGCGGCGAGTTCTGGCACGATGCGCGTGCTCTGTGTGGACCCGAGCTGTTATTCGGAAACCAAAAAACTTCGTTGAGGAGAATTGGCCATGGCCGCAAAAGCTGAACTGCAAGCATTACTGAACGCTCCCATCCCGCTCGCCCCGAACACCTACATCCATTTCTATAACGGCGGCAAACTGCGCGCCGAGTTCATGGGCGAGTCCAAACCCAAGGACGATTACCGCTCCGAGGAGTGGATCTTCTCCACCAACCGCGCCTACACGCCCGGCCGGCCCGACAAGGAAAACACGCCGACGAAGGGCTTCAGCATCGTCGAGCTGCCCGGCGGCGAAAAGGTGCTGCTGACCGACCTGCTCAAGGCGTTCCCCAACGAGACGCTCGGCCCGAAACATTTCAAGAAGTTCGGCGCCACGCTCGGCGTGCTGGTGAAGATTTTCGACGTCGGCAAAGGCTCACACATCCCGGTGCACTGGCATCCGTCGCCCGATTTCGCCAGGAAGTACCTGAAGAACCCGTTCGGCAAGAACGAGTCCTGGATCCTCATGGGCGTCCGCCCCGGCGCGAAGGCGTGGGTCGGCTGGAAGAAGAAGGTGACCGTGAAGGAATTCGAGAAGTGGATGGAGGCGCAGGACGTCGAAGCCATGCGCGCCCATCTGCACGAGATCAAGCCGAAGGTGGGTGACGTGACCTACACCACCGCCGGCATCGTCCACTCCATCGGCGAGGGCTGCTGCATCCTCGAGCCGCAGGAGCCGACGGACTGGAACATCCTGGCCGAGTATGAGGGACCGTATCCCTACAAGCGCGAGCAGGCCGCGTGCGGCCTGACGTGGGACAAGGGTCTGGAGGCGGCGGACTTCTCGGTGATGAGCCGGTCGTTCCTCGAGAACCGCATCTGCCGCAAGCCGGTGAAGGTCCGCGGCACGGGCAGGAACAAGGAGGAGAAGTTCCTCCCCGATTCCGCCAGCAAGTACTTCTGGGAGACCAAGCTCACCGTCGCCGACAAGATGAAGATGCCGGGCGACCGCGGCTTCTACTGTTTCATCACGCTGCAGGGCGAAGGCAAGCCCGCAGTCAAGGAGAACGTGCCCCTCAACGAC
>CAZAAF010000208.1:5381-7988 GCA_964482575.1 uncultured Verrucomicrobiota bacterium
AGGCAAGCTCGTCGGCCCGTGGGGCGAGACGCCCACGCAACGCGGCAAGTCGTTCATGATCCCGCGCTGCCTGCCGGGCTATGAGATCGTCAACACCGGCAAGCGTCCGCTGGAAGTCATCACCGGTTATCCGCCGAAGATCTAACGCACCCGTCACCCATCAATCATCACGGAGACATCGCACATGGCAACGCTACCGAAGAAGATGAAGGCGCAGGTTTTCTACGAGAAGGAGAAGATGCATCTCGAGGAGATTCCTGTCCCGGAGATCAGCGACGATGAAGTTCTCGTGCGGGTGAAAGCCTGCGGCATTTGCGGCTCGGATGTGGCGTATTACTACGGCAACAGCCCGCTGGAGACGCCCACCGGCAAGGGTCCGCTGGTGCTCGGCCACGAGTTCACCGCCGAGGTGGTCGCGGTCGGCGCGGTGGCGGCGAAGGCGAAGCTGTACAAGGAAGGCGACCGCGTCGTCGTCAATCCCGTCCAGCACTGCAACGCCTGCCCCATCTGCGCCAAGGGCCAGACCAACCTCTGCGAATGCAAGTCGGTCATCGGCGTCTCCGTCAACGGCGGCTTCGCGGAATATTGCGTCAGCAAGTACACCGGCCTGGTCAAGCTGCCGGATGACGTCAGTTTCGAGGCGGGCGCGCTCACCGAGCCGCTGGCCTGCGTCACTTACGGCATCCAGAACCTGAACGTGCAGCCGGGCAACTTCGTCGTCATCATGGGCCCCGGGGCCATCGGGTTGATGATGCTCCAGCTCGCGAAGAGCTGCGGTGCCGGCAAGGTCGCGCTCGTGGGCGGCCCCGGCGATGATTACCGGCTCGAGGCGGGCAAGGCCTCTGGCGCGGACTACCTCCTCAACGTCGCGGACAAGGGCTCGAAGTATTATGTGCCCAACATCGAGGAAGCGATCAGCAAGCTGACCAACGGCTTCATGGCGGACCGCGTCATCACGCCGACCGGCGCCGTGGAGGCGATGGAGGCTGCACTGACCATCTCCGGCCGCCGCTCGACGATCGTGTACTTCGGCCTGCCGAGCGACAAGGCCGTCATTCGCGTCCCGGCCCTGAAGAGCATCTTCTGGGACAAGACCATCCGCTTCTCGTGGCTGGCGCCGTTCACGTGGCCGACGGCCGTCAGCGCCGTGGCCAACAAGCTGGTGGACACGAGCAAGCTCGTCACGCACCGCGCGCCGCTGGCCAAGCTCGAAGAGACGATCAAGGCCGTCGCGAGCCGCGGCGGCAACGTCCTGAAAGCGGTCATCACGGTATAACCGCGAAGCCAACCTGAACCTGCGCAGCGCGCACCGCGATCCCGCGGCTGCGCGCTGCGTCTTTTGGCCGGCCGCGTTGAACTCACCCATCGGCAAACACAAGGGGGCGGCATCCACAGGCCAGCCCCCTTCCCCTTTGCGATTGACTCCCCGGCGGGACAGATGAGAATACGGCCGTGGTTTTCGGAGTCATGGAGCGGCCGCCGAACCACGCGTAGGCGGCTGTATCAGAGTTGTTTCGCACCCTAGCAAGGAGGGACGTCTGTTATGTTTTACCTGAGAGCCTGTTGGATCCTGGTCCTCGGTTGGCGACTGTGTACGGCGGCCTTCGCCGGCGAACCGACGTGGACCCTCCTGGTTTACGGCAACGGCGACAACAGCCTCAGTCCGCAGTTGGTCGAGGACCTCCGGAAAATGGAGACGGTCGGCAGCACGCCGACCTTCCGGATCGTGGTGGAGGCGGATTTCGATGCATCCAACGCAGAGGAAAACGAAGATGCCGGACTTCCCACCGCGCTGAATGCCGGGACCAGCCGGTTCGTGATCGTCAAGTCCGCCAATGACGAACGACTGGAAAGCAAACCCGTGATGCGACTCCCGGAGTTGAACCATGACGACCCGAAGGTGCTGAAAAATTTCCTGGTCTGGGCCATGCGGGAGTACCCGGCCGACCGGTACGGTCTCATCTTGTGGGATCACGGCGGGCAGTGGGATGGCTATGGCGGCGACGAGCAGGACGGGGAACTGGACGAGCCGGTCTGCATGAAGACCGCTCAAATCCGGGAGGCACTCACCCGGACTTTGCGCGAGACCCGCACCGCCCGGTTTGACTTCATCGCCTTCGACACCTGCCTGATGGGCGGCATGGAGGTGCTCGAGGATTTCGCCGAGCTGACGGACGTCTTCATCGCCTGTCCGGAGATCGATTATGGCGACGGCTGGAACTATGCGGAATCCCTTGCCTGGCTGAAAAACCACCCCGCGGCCAAAATGAGGGACTTTGCCATCATGGAGGTGGACCGGTGGAAAGCGCTCCACATGACCGAGGAGAATGAATGCGATCGCGTCCTCGCCGCTCACTGCGCCTATGACCTGTCGCGATACCCCGAAACGCGCAAAGCCTTTACCGAGTTTACAACGGTCCTGGCCCGCACCATCTCGCCGCACAACCTGTCCGTTCCCAGCCACCGCCGGGAGGCCGTGGAGTACAGTCTTTCCCTGGAGGACGATGTAAACGCCTCGGACTACATTGACCTTGGCCAGTTCGCCCGGAGCTTTGCCGAGGACCCATAGTCCTCCGCGGACTTGAAGCCGACGGCCGCCCGGCTGGC